>CAXBHV010000315.1:0-7005 GCA_963974855.1 uncultured Rhodopirellula sp.
GAGTTTCGACCAGCCTGGAAAACGAAAGTCTTGACGACTTCCGCTACGGGAAAACACGTCACTTTTTGTTCCGACGGTGCTTAGTGACAAACTAGATGGCATTGGACCTACGCTGCGGAAACCAAAACGCCACATAACAAACTCATCAGGATGGCAATCAACGCAGTATTTTTTTTCAACATAGTCGGTACTTATTCGGGCGGGGCATCAGGATTCCGGCCACAAGAACTGAAGGAGCAATGCAACAACGCTTGTCGTTCCAAAGAAAACCTAGGCCCGAACTTGGGGATATTGGCTCCGAAACAATATTCCATGGCGATCGAGACGGTTCGCAACGCAGACAATCCACGTAATCGGAACGATCCGATAAAGTCTTCACGCGATTGCGAGCTGGTGATTTTCGCTGCAATCTCGAAGTGTTGTTCAGTTTCGTTTGCTAAGCGGTGACACAGCACACCCGAATACGACTTTGGGACGATTGCGAATGCCCGAAAAAGGCTATTTTTACGCGAAAACAGCTTTATTGCTTGTCTTTACGTGAATTTCTGTCCAAATCGCCGACCGGGCGGAGTAGTTAGGTGCGGAAGGGCGTTTTCTGCGACCACATGAGGAGTCCATTACCGCCCACGATCCCGCCTTAACCACGCCGGTTTCTGACTTCGAAACAGTCGTGCCTCGCTGGTTGCTTGAGTGAGATGGTGGCGTGCGAGATGAGATGCTCCCGCCGAAAATAATGATGAACGTCAGGCTCTGATGTAGGTTGGAAATGAGAAAAATGGAGGCCTGGGATCTGCGGTATGATGCAAAATAGAGACCGAGTTCCTTTTCCCTTTTAGATACGGTCCATGGTTGCGGAACCGCTTTGATGAACAATACAGAACTGAATCGATTGATCGCAGACTGGCTCGATGGCCGGATTAACGAATCTGATTCGGAATTGCTGCAACAGCAATTGCGTCAGTCTTCACATGCGCGTGACTTGTTCCGTCAGTACACAAAACTTGATGCCGGACTGCGGGAAATCGCCGGCGGCATGATGATTTCAGACCGCGTCTTCGACGAATCGCCGGCGGAAGCCGGTGCTATGGTAAGCCTTCATAAGCTTGAGTCAGCTCGAAACGGAACTGGAGTTTGGACACATCTGGCAATCGCAATGTCGCTTTTGGTTGTGGTTGGCGGGATTGCGTACCAGATCGGTAAATCAGGTTCGACCGATACGTCGACCGCGACAGCGGATGCAGGATCAGCGTCGGGCACGACAGCGGAAGGCACGATCGCGGGTTATGCGACGCTGCGACGGGTTGCTGATTTAGAGTGGTCCGACGACTCGCCATCCTATCGTGAAGGCGATGTGTTGCCGGCCGGCGTGTTGCAGTTTGACACAGGCGTTGCTGAGATCGACTTTTTCTGTGGGGCCACGTTGGTCGTGGAAGGCCCCGCAAAAATGAACTTGGAATCGGATTGGTCGGTGCAGTTGTTAGCCGGTCGAATGCGAGCCAACGTGCCTCCGGCTGCACGTGGATTTGTGGTGCGGGCAGCCGAGTCCGAGATTATTGACTTGGGCACCGAGTTTGCTTTAGAGGTCGGCCCCGATACGGCAAGAGTCGAAGTCATTGATGGCGAAATCAAGCTTCGCGGGGGAGAATACGACGGCAACCATCTTACCACCGGACAAGGCAGATCCCTGGCAGGCAGCGACTCCGGGCAAGATGCCTTTCAAGGTCTCAGTACGGTGAGTGATGTACGGCGACGACGTGATCAAGAACAGCAGCGGCGGTTCGAGCAGTGGGGGGCGTATTCACGTGAGCTTGCGTCGGATCAGCGATTAATTGCTTACTACCCCTTCAATGACTCAAAGAGCGAGCGTGTGATATCAAATCGAGCTATAACAGGGAGCGATTTGAATGGCGCCATTGTCGGCTCGGTGGAACATGTCGAAGGACGCATTGGCCCCGCTGCGACAGGGCTGGACTTTAGCCGTCCAGGTGCGCGTGTTCGTACTCGAATCGACGGCGATTTTGATGCGTTCACGTTTGTCTGCTGGGCCCGAATTGACAGTCTTGGTCACGTGTACAACGCCTTGTTCATGGCGGACGGCTACGAAAATGGTGAGCCTCACTGGCAAATCGATAGCGACGGCAAATTGATGTTCTCGGTGATGGTCGATGACAGCGCCGAGGTCATGTATTACAGCCGCGTCGAAGATGCGGTGGTTCGTGATGCAGGGCGACATCTCGTCTATCGTACCGAACCGATTTGGGACCTGTCGAAATCGGGCCGCTGGATGCAATTGGCCGCTGTCTATGACCCGCAGGAAATGCGTGTTCGTCAATACGTAGACGGAAAATTAGTAAGTGAAGATGAAATTCGGCCTGAGTTCTTGGTCCGCCGACTGCATATTGGCCCCTCTGAGATCGGTAATTGGGGGCAACCCTTCCGCAAAACTCCTAGCTTTGCAGTTCGGAATCTGAATGGAGCGATCGATGAGTTAGCGATTTTTAATGCGGCGTTATCTTCGCGAGAGATCCAAGATTTGTACAGAAACGGTAAGCCTGCGGGTTACTAATCACTCGACACAAACTGATTGCTATGACTTTAAAACGGTTGTCTATGAGAATGAGAAACCTAATTGTCGTTGGTTGCATTTTGCTTCTGCAGCCTTCGCTATTGGCCGACGAAATCGACTTCGAGCGGGATATCCTGCCGATCTTCAATGATAGCTGCGTCGAGTGTCACGGACCGGACGAACAGGAGTCGGGATTTCGTGTTGATTCGCGTGTGGCGCTGTTGAAGGGTGGCGATTACGGCGATCCCGGGATTGTGCCGGGTGACGACAGCGTGGGGCTGCTGATCAAAGCGGTCTCATACGAAGACAGTGACCTCGAGATGCCGCCCGAGGAAAAACTGAGCGACGAAAAGATTGCACTGCTTCGCCGCTGGGTGAAAGAAGGTGCGGTATGGCCCGGGCAAATGGACGCCAAAGTGGTTCGCGAGAAATCGGATCATTGGTCGTTCCAACCCGTGGTTCGACCGGAAGTCCCATCTGCAATCACACGTTCTGATTCCAACGTAGCGAGTGCCAATACCCGAGAAACTAGTCGCTCTGCAATTGACGCCTTCCTGCTCGATCGGCTGGCCAAGGATGGATTGCAGTACTCGGAACCCGCCGATCCTCGTTCGTTGATTCGACGTGTCTCGATTATCTTGACCGGTTTGGCACCCACCCCAGATGAAGTTGACACATTTGTGAAGGCGTCCCAATCGGATTCCGAGGGTGCCTATACAGAACTTGTCGATCGGCTGCTTGAGTCGCCTCATTTTGGTGAGCGCTGGGCTCAACATTGGCTCGATGTGATTCGTTGGGCCGAAACCAACGGATCCGAGAGCAATATGTATCGCAAGAACGCTTGGATCTATCGCGACTATGTGGTTCGAGCGTTCAATGAAGACAAACCGTACGATCAATTCCTGTTTGAACAAATTGCCGGCGATACCGTTGGCGTCGGTGACGCAACCGGCTACTTGGTTTCGGGACCCCACGTTCCGTTGGCGACGGTGGGCCGCGAAGAGACCGCGAGACGCCAGGCCCGTGCCGATCGTATGGACGAAATTCTGCAGACCGTCGGCGCGACAGCGATGGGGATGACCATCGGCTGTGCTCGCTGTCACAATCACAAATTTGATCCGATTTCGATCAAAGATTACTACTCGATGTCCGCCGTATTTCAGGACATCGAATTCGGCAGTCGCTTTCCTGAATTAGGAGACGATCACCCACGACGGATTCGCGGCAAAGAATTGTATGCCCAGATCAATCAACTACGTCGACAACTTCGCGCATTGGGGCCTTGGGAAGAAGATTGGATTGGATACCAAGAATTTCATTTTCCAGCGAAGACTACTCCATCGGTACGGATCTTGTTTCAGTCAAATTTTGTCCGTCTGGATGAAGTTGAAGTTTTGGGTACCGAACAACTTCACGAAAATCTAGCGTTGAATTCCAGTGGGACGGTGGTTGACTATTCCAAAGCCAACACGGCGGAAGGGTCTCCGATAGACAATGTCAATGACGGATTGCTTGGAAACGACGCTTGGATGGTCCGAGGGAACAAGAACAGTAAAGAGAAGCCGTGGGTCCAATTCACATTCAAAGAACCTAAGCAGATCAATCGCATTCGACTGAGTACGAATCGTGAAGACTATCTGGAGACCGATTATCTTGATAATCTCAACAAACAGATGTACGAGATTGCCAAAATCGAAGTGCAGGACGAGCAGGGCGAGTGGAGCGAGGTCTTTAGTTCGCAGCAGTTAAAAAAACTCAACCAAAAGCATTCCGAGCGTGATGCGATCAATCAAAAGCTGCGGGCGTTGATTGAAGAGGTAAACGAGGAAGGTCCCAAGCCAAGTTTTGTGGCCCGCTTCGTCAAACCCGTTAAAACACACGTTTTTAGTCGCGGCAGTCCCGAGAATCCTGGCGAAGAAGTTTACGCTGCTGGGATGAGCGAGCTCGGAGGCGATTTGGGAATTGCACCCAACGCGAGTGGAAAGAAACGGCGTGCTGGATTTGCGAATTGGGTGATCGATCCAACGAATCCATTGACAGCCCGAGTTGCCGCTAATCGATTCTGGCACCATGTTTTCGGTCAAGGCATCGTCGCGACGACTGCTGACTTTGGTGCGGCCGGAGCACCGCCGACTCATCCGAAATTGTTGGATTGGCTCGCGGCCGAATTGGTACAGCCTAGTCAGCAAGCCGATCATTCAGCCCCATGGTCGATGAAACATATGATTCGATTGATGGTCATGTCCGATGCGTTTCGGCAATCCAGTTTGCCTCGAGACGAAGGGCTCGCGGTGGACGCCGGTTCGAATCTGTTGTGGCGTTTTCCTCCGAAGCGAGTTGAGGCGGAGGTGATTCGCGACTCGATTCTGCAAGCGTCCGGCGTTCTAGACACTTCTATCGGTGGTCGTAGTTTTCGGATCCACAATGTGAAGAAGCGGTACGCGCAATGGGAGATCGAAGACAACTATGGACCCGAGACGTGGCGGCGGATGATCTATCAAGAACGGATGCGTCGCGTTGACGACCAGATGTTCACCGCGTTTGATTTTCCCGATTGTGGACAAGTCCAGGCCAAACGTCCGGTGTCCACTACTCCACTTCAAGCGTTGAATCTACTCAATAGTGACTTTGTGATCGAACAATCGAAGCTGGTCGCACAACGTGCCTCGAACGAATCAGGGGGCAACATGCGGCTGAGTGTCCGCCGATGTTTCGAGCTGTTGCTGACACGAGCACCATCGCCGGATGAACTCGAAGCATGTCTCGAGCTGGCGGAGCAAATCGATCTATCACTTGTTTGTCGAACCCTTATCAACACCAACGAGTTCGCCTTTCTACCGTAAACCATTGTTTAAGTATCCGTAGCGAAAGTTGACAAAACTTTCATCACCTAACAAACGTAAACAATAGGAAACCAATCATGTCAAACTCTGAAAAACTTTCGCCCCTTGGGCGACGTCTGCTTGATCGTCGCAGCTTCCTGCATACCGCGGGACTATCAACGAGCGCGTTGGCACTCGCCAGCATGTTGAACAAGGACGGTTTGTTAGCCGGGGAAAACACAGCTGCGTTCGGAAAGAATCCAATTCGGCCGATCATCGATCCGAGTCGCCCCTACGCATCACGACCGTCGCATTTTTCAATGCCAGCCAAACAAGTACTTGTCATTTATCTGCCTGGGGCGGTTAGCCACGTCGATACGTTTGATTACAAACCGGAACTTGCAAAGCTGCATGGCCAAAAGCCACCCGGAATTCCTGAGGTGACGTTTGAAGGTCCTACCGGAAATATTGCCAAACCATTTTGGGATTTTAAACCACGCGGCGAGACCGGCAAAATGGTTTCGGACCTATTGCCGCATCTCGCCAACCATGTCGACGACTTCTGTTTCTTTCACGCATTAACCACCGACACAAGCGCTCACCCTCAAGGCGAGAACTTCATGAATACGGGGTTCACCATGGAGGGCTTTCCTTCGTTTGGTGCGTGGGTCACGTATGCATTGGGAACCGAGAACGAAGAGCTGCCGTCGTTTGTGGCGATCAACGATCCTCGCGGCATGGCGAGAAGCGGCAAGAACAACTTCGGCAACGGCTTCTTGCCCGCCGCATTTCAGGGCACCGATTTTAGTGCGACCACACCTCCGAATAACTTGCGTCGTCCTGAATCATTGACATCGGCCGCGGATCGTGGCACGGTTGATTTGCTAAAACGACTCAATGCGAGACATCTTCAACAGTATCCGGGGGACGCGGATCTGGCGGGACGGATCGCCAGCTATGAATTGGCTGGCAAGATGCAGACCACGGTACCCGACGTGATGGACATTTCGGGCGAAACCGCAGCGACACTGAAGGCTTATGGCGTCGAAGGAGGCAGCAAGCTACGTGGACAGTACGCTCAAAACTGCATCCTTGCTCGTCGATTACTGGAAAAGGGGGTTCGCGTCGTTCAGTTGTTCAACGGCAGCGATCCATCAGGTGGAAACGGTATCACAAATTGGGACTCACATTCGGATATCAAAGAAACCCATGCGATGCAGGCCGAGATTATGGACCAGCCGACCGCCGCACTGTTTGCCGATCTGAAACAGCGAGGCATGCTCGAAGATACGTTAGTTGTTTGGGCGACCGAATTCGGACGCATGCCGTTCTTGCAAGGAAATGGCACGGGACGCGATCATAACCCGAGTGCGTTCACATGTTTTCTCGCTGGCGCTGGCGTGAAAAAGGGATACAGCTACGGTGAAAGTGACGAATTCGGATTCAAAGGGGCGATCAACCCAACGACGGTTTACGACTTCAACGCCACCTTGTTGCATCTGATGGGACTCGATCACGAGCGTTTGACATTTTATCACAATGGGATCGAACGTCGATTAACCAACGTGCACGGCCACGTTGTGAAAGATGTATTGGCGTAGCAGGAATCCGCAAACC
>CAXBHV010000316.1:0-6988 GCA_963974855.1 uncultured Rhodopirellula sp.
CGGTGGTCGATGACGGAACAACTTGCTTGGGTTTGGAAGACGATTTGGAAGTGGCTTCTGCGATATCGGCGACCGACGTGTCTTCGGCATGGCACACTTTCGTGATCCCAATGCAAGAAATGGCGGTCAAAGCAAGCCAAACTGGCCAAGATGAAAGTCGCATGGTGAAGGCAGGTTCAGAGAAAGGGGGGAGGGTCGACAACAAACAAAACGGAATGGACGTCCGTTTTTGACTGTTTTGCCCACAATACCTACTGGCGGATCATTTGTCAGATCCCTAACTTCGATTCCGAGTCGTTGTTTAACGGAATCGTCATTTTTTCGACATGCAAACGCCACAAAAGTAGGACGGCAAAGCCGACGCCGATCCCTAAACTACTCCACTGATAGAACGTCAAACCACCCGCGAGTCGTGGCTCGGGACGCCACGTTTCGCTGATAAAACGAAATGCGGCGTAGGCAATCAGGTACATCAACATCCAGTGCCGAGTCCCGCGACCCTTGCGGATGCCGTACGCCGCAACGCAAGCAAACAAAACATGGAACGCGAACTCGTACAGTTGGGCAGGATGCCGCAGCAGCAATCCGCCATCTTCGGCCGCCGAAAATCGCAGCCCCCAACTCTGGTTCGTCGCGATGCCATAGCAACAACCATATAGCAAACAGCCGATGCGACCGATTGCAATCGCAATGGCAACGGGAATGACAAAAGTATCACCCGTGGAAACACGCACATAAAATGTCCACTTGGCAAACTCGACTCCCAAGTATCCGCCCGCCAATCCCCACAGCACCGTCTTGCCGTCGCTGAACCACAGATCCAATGGGTTGCCACCGGCAAAGGTGCCCGCCAGGATGAAGGGCAACTTCGCCGCGACGGTGGCGCCCACTAAACCGCCGACCAATATCCCGACTCGCTGGGCGGTATCGAGTTCCATGGACCGCTGTCGACGACGAATCCAATAGGCTGCGATCACCGCAGCTACCCCCATACAAACGGCGTAGGCAATTCGAGATTGGAACATCAAAGATCAACGCTTCAGTGGCGGAAGCGACAAATGCCCCGGGCGATACAAGGTGTTGTATGCACAAAACGGCACCATGTGACCACTTGGCAATACGTGATGCGTACAACACTTCATCAGTTGACGAATGTCGAAATTGTATGCGTCCAGAAAACTTGTAATCGTGACCCGCATCAAGTCTTTGGCGGTTGCTTGTTGAGCTAGCACTCGAGCGAAGAAGCGATCGAGCACCGGATCCATGCTTCCGGATGAAATGTCGGATTTCGTTTGAGTTGGTGAGTCATTAGGATCAAGCGAGACAACCTCCGCACAACCGCAATCGCTTCCACAGTGCGACATCCGTTCCAGAAACAAACGGACGAGATGTTGAGATCGCTCGGGTGTAAAACTAATGCCACCGGCGATCAAGTCAAGATTTTCAGCAACAGGAGCGATTTGATTCAGTGCTGCTAATTGGTTCCCATCCCGCGCCGCCAACATGATCTGATGACAGTTCGGGTGAGCACAGGGAAGCGGCGTGAAATCTTGCTCACGAATCATTCCTCCACTCGCCTTGGCCAAACCTTGGATGACGTCAGGAAAAGTCGCGCGGTCCTCTAGGTCGGCGGGCAACAAATGGCGACCACTAAACGTCGCCGGCTGGAGACTCAGTCCCGTCACATTCGCTCGCCCCAACGCCTCGGACCATAAATCGCGGTAGAAATGTTCATCCAGTGGCGCTGTGAGCGTTGACACCAACGTGACATTCAAATCCGCTTCGCCCAAGCGATCCAGTGCACGACGTTTGATGTCGATTACGTCTTCGCCGCGCACCCGACGAACCAACTCGCGATCCATCCCGTCCCACTGGAAATAGATTTCGATGCGATCTCGGTTCTTTGCCAAACGCTCGACCAGTGCCGCATCTTTGGCTAGTCGTAGTCCATTGGTATTAACCATGACGTAATCAATCGGCCGAGCGAGTGCCTCATCCACGATACGTTCAAATTGCGGATGCAGCGTCGGTTCACCGCCCGACAATTGACACACCTCGGCGTGCCCTTCACACTCGATCAACCGATCAAGTGAGGCAATGATGTCATCGAGCGAATGGTCTTTCCCCGACGGCCCGCTTGATGCGAAACACATCGGACAACTCAGGTTGCAGCGGTCGGTCAGTTCAACCAATCCGATACAGGTGTGTTGTTCATGTTCTTCGCACAGCCCACAATCGTGCGGACATCCTTTGTCGGACTCGGTCGATCGCACCAGCGGCAAAACCGATGCGGTATGTCCTTCCCCGCGATCCCACCAACGAGCGTCGCTGCAAACAAAATCCTCGCGGACACCGTGCTGCGGACATTTTTTGCGAAAGTAAACGCGTTGCCCTCGCGTGATAATTTTCGCGGGCACCACGGCCATGCATTCGGGGCACAGCGAATCGGTCGTACCGATCATGATGTGATCAGCGCGCGGACGAGGATCGATCGCTGCAATCGCCGACTTGGGCAGTGGGGCAGGAGGACGATTCATCATTCGGTGACACTTTCACGTCGAGCAATCGCGGCGTCTCGACGAGCATTCGCCGCATAGCGAGAACGAATCACGGTTGCAATACAGACGATGGCCACTACAAAACTGCCGATCACCGAGATGCTCAGTCCGACCATCGACGGTCCATAGCCGGCATTGCCCAAGGTCATCATCGCCAGCAAACCGCTGGCGGTGCAAACAGGGACAAACAAGACCCAAACAATCGGGGTCAATAGCAGCGGCAACACCCATTTCCAAGGCATCGTCACGGTCACGCCTCGCAGCAACGCAACGACAACCCACAGCGACGCAAACCCCAACACGCTGAACATTAAGATCATCATGCTTGGGTAATTCCCCATCGCAACGCCGCCAAATCCGACGACCATCAGCAAGATTCCCCCGATCGCACCCACTGCCGCGACCGCGGTCATGCCTCCGGCAAACCTGACGGGTCCATCTTGAGGCAACACCGTCGGTTCGGCTGCTTCATCGGCTTCGACAGGTGGTTGATACGGGTTTTCCATGATGGAATCGCTTTACCGTTTTATTTTTTTCCAATCGCGATCAGATACTCTTTGCGGTCTTCGCCAACCCCAATCCCGGTTCGTACCAGCAAGCGGTCGTCAATCGCGACCGGCGTGGCAAAGATCGAATCGCCTGACGGGTTCTCGGACAACAAGTCAAATCGGTGAGGCGTTGCCGCGACGACATAGATCGTTCCCGCTTCGCTGGCGATATACATCCGATCCCCTACCAACATCGGCGAGGCGCTAATTCCGCCTCCGAACAATCGCTTTTTCCACATCTCCGTTCCGTCTTGTGTTCGCCAACAATACAGCACACCGTTATCAGCCGCACCGAAAACATGACCGGAAACCACCAGCAAGGACTGCTCATAACATTGTACCGGATTCTCCCACAGCACGCTGTGAGCTCCTTCGCCGCTAACGCACCACGTTCCTGATTTGGGATTGCCGCCGCTGACCATGATGCGTTGTTGGTCGTCCCAAACGATGGTGCCGCAAATGGCCTCGGTCGCGGTATCGACACTCCATAGCTCATTGCCATTGCGTGGGTCGTAGGCACAAATCTTGTCCGCACCGGCAAGCAGAATCTGACGTCGACCGGAAAGGGTGGTCACGATCGGCGAAGCAAAGTTCAGGTTTTTAGGACGCGAGGTCTTCCAGACTTGTTTGCCGGTTCGCGAGTCCAACGCATACAGCCCGCTGGCTTCGCCATCGTACTCGGCTGCCACAATCACAAGATCGTCTTCGATTATCGGGCTTGCCCCATATCCAAACTCAAACGCCTCGGGTGCAAACTCACTTACTTTCTTCTTCCACACTTCGCGTCCTTCGGGGGTCAAGGCGGTGACCCAAATCGCATCGTCAGTATGAAAGGCAACGTAGACAAGAGTACCGTCAAATGCCGGACTCGGTGACGCATAAGAATTGTGCGGATGAATGCGTGCTGGCAACGTGCCGCGGTGGATCACCCATTGGTCCAGCAATCGTCCATCGGATCGATTGAGTTTCAAAACACTCTGCGTTTGTTTGTCGGACTCGGCGGTGGTTAGAAAAATCGAATCTTCGATCACAATCGGAGTCGAGTGCCCCCGTCCAGGGATTTTGGTTCGCCAAGCAACATCGCTGGCGGTGGAAACGTCCCAGCGAAGCGGCAGTTTGATCTCCGACGCGGCATGGTTGTTCGCATCAGGCCCTCGCCATTGCGGCCAATCCTGGGCCGCCCCCTGCTTGGCGATCATTGAAACGAGACCCAGCATCGAGAACAAAATCAGAATGTGTTTCATAGTTTCCTCGTAAAGGCACCGCGAATCGAAAAGCCGCGATTCAAAAAAAGAGCGAGCGGGCGTCGTGATCAGAGGATATCAGCTTAATGCATCAACCGAGTTAGCTGTACGTGGGGCCTGCGGAAGGACATTTTGCGTTACAATCACGCCTCAAACGGACAGAGTCAAATTCAATATTTGTCGTCATTCATCAAGATTTCTCGGAGAATTCAATGCGAGCTGGAATTGTTGGAGTCGGATTCATGGGCTGGATCCATTACTTGGCCTATCAACGATCAACCCAGGCCGAGTTGGTTGCGTTTGCCAGTCGCGACCCCAAGAAACGCAGCGGCGATTGGCGCGATATCAAAGGAAACTTCGGGCCTCCGGGAGAGCAGATCGACGTCAGCTCGATCAATGTGGTCGAGTCGTTGGATGCGATGTTAGAGGACGATTCGATTGATTTGATCGATATTTGCCTGCCGCCGCATCTGCACGCGGATGCCATCCGTCGCTGTTTCCAAAGTGGCAAGCGAGTGCTCTGTGAAAAACCGCTTGCCCTCGATGCGGCGACCGCCCAAGCACTGGCGGCCGAAGCGAAACCGGGCCAATTGATGGTCGCTCACATTTTGCCGTTCATGCCTGAGTTCAAGATTTTGGTCGATGCCGCAGGCGATGGCCGCTGGGGCAAACCGATCGCCGGACGCTTTAAACGCACGATCAGCCCGCCTGATTGGATCCCAGATTTTTATGATCGGAATAAAGTCGGAGGACCGCTTGTGGATCTGCAAGTCCACGACGCGCACCTAATCCGCTTGCTGTTCGGGATGCCCAGTGCCGCATCATGTGCCAAGCGATGCAAAGACGGCACGCCTAAGTTTTACGAAACGGTGTTCCGGTTCGAAGATCCGTCGCTGGTCGTTTCTGCAGGCGGAGGTGTGATCGATTCACCCGCGCGTGGATTCACTCACGGTTACGAAGTCAGCTTCGAAAAAGCGACGCTACAGTTCGAGTTCGCCGCCTATGCCGACGGCAGCACCGCGTCGATTCCGCTGACGATCATGAATGCGGACGGTTCGGTTGAGCGGCCCACGCTCGGCGATGGTGATCCGATTGCCGGCTTCATCGAAGAGATCGATGCGGCAGCCGAAGCGGTCGCAGGCTCGGAAGTTTCACCGATCCTTGATGCAAAAACCGCTGCCGACGCCCTCTCGATTGTCGAAATGCAACTCTGAGCCGTCACCGAATAGGACGTCATGGCTTTTTTGCTAGCACCGTAAATCTACTGTCAAATTCAAATCGCCTGCCCATTTTGCTGCTTGGGCGATTGCGGTGATTGCGGCATAATGATTTCGCGACTCGCGATTTTTCTGGCAATCCATTTATCCACCCCAAGGACGGCAAGCAGCATGGAGGCAATTTGGCCCGACCAGCCAGCGTTTGGCTTTGGCATCGATTCACTCAATCCTCACGCACCGCGTGGGATCGAAGCGGTCGGGGGCCAGACCAAGCGAGAGATTCGCGACCAAATCGTGCAAACCTGTCCGCAGGTTCCCGGCGTGTATGGAATGCTCAGCCGCAAAGGGGACTTGATCTATGTCGGCAAGAGCAAGTCGCTTCGCTCGCGATTGCTCAGCTACTTTGCCGACTCGAACAAGGACGAAAAGGGCGGCCGTATTATCGAGAACACGCGAGCGATTCAGTGGGAAACCCAGCCGAGCGATTTCGCCGCGTTGGTTCGTGAACAGCAATTGATTCGCCGATTTTCGCCTCGCTGGAATGTTCAAGGAGTGCCAAAGCGTCAACGCCCCGTCTACCTCTGCCTGGGTCGTGCTCCGGCACCCTATTTCTTTTTGGCAGCCAAACCACCGCAAGATTGCGTTGGAGCGGAAGGACCATTTTTCGGTGCCAATCGGATGCAACGAGCGATCGATGCACTGAACAAAGTTTTTCTTTTGCGGGATTGCAGCCAGAAACAGGTTTTTCATTTCGCCGAACAATTGCAGCTGTTTGATCTCGATCATCGTCCCGGCTGCTTGCGACTCGAGTTAAACACTTGCTTGGGACCGTGTGCTGCCGCCTGTACCGGTGACGCCTATCAGTTACAAGTCAATGCGGCACAGAGTTTTATGGAAGGGTTCAATGACGAGCCGATTGTGGCGTTGCAGGACCAAATGGAAAACGCTTCCGCGAATCAGCAGTATGAATTGGCGGGGCGAGCTTACGAGACGCTTGCCTCCGTAAACTATGTGCACCGCAAATTAACGATGCTTGCCAAGGCGCGTCGTGATTACACATTTATCTATCCGGTGCCTGGTTACGATGGCTGTCACACATGGTATTTGATTCACGGTGGCGAATTGGCGGCCGTGGCTGCGGCACCTAAAAATGCGGAGCAGTACGCGAGGATGAAACCGACATTGGAGCATTGGAAAGCGATCACCGCGAACCCGATCGATCGCGGCCACGGCGCGTATCCTCATACGCTAAACCTTGTCGCAACCTGGTTCCGTAAAAACCGCGCCGAACGGCAACGAACGTTCCTACCCGAAGAGGCCGGTCGCAAGTACCGAGCCGTCCTCAAAAAAGTGGGATAGGCTTCCAGCCTGTCATCAGCCCACGTTTCCTTTTCTCGCGTTTTCGTCTCGCCTACAGAATC
>CAXBHV010000317.1:0-6983 GCA_963974855.1 uncultured Rhodopirellula sp.
CGCGAGAAATCGCTAAGCGTATCGGCCGACAGGAGTTCCATGTTACCTCTCCCGAGCTTAAGCTCGGGAGAGGTCGGACGGGCCCCATAGGCCTCATCCGGGTGAGGGTCGGCCGCGCACCTGAGCTTGTAACAGGCCTCTGACTTGCTCGGACGCCCTCACCCGAGCATCGCTGAAGGCTCTGCTCGACCTCTCCCAAACTGCGTTTGGGAGAGGTGACAATGACTGAGAAGCAACTTGCGGAGGCTTGCCTCGGTCGACTACTGCCGTGCCATGAATTGCCAATAGGTCATTGCAATCGCAATCACCAGGATGCCAAGGATAATTTGCTTCAGTGACAACTGAAAACGCTGTGCCGGTTGAGCACGATCCGATAGATCATGCTCAATCCAACTCGGCCAAGTCCACGACGCGATCATCACCGCGGCCGCCCCAATCATCGACAACACGCCGCCATAGAGCATCTGCTTGATCGGCAGCATCCAGAACCAACGCAGTGAAAAGATCGCCAATATACACAAGTAGCTTTGTGCCCACGTCGCCGCAGCAATTTTCTGAGCGTCAAACCATAGCCATGTCACGCGGATTGCGACGAGCGTTGCGGAGGGGACGACGAACGTGGCAATCACCATCGCAGCACGACTTTCAACCGAACTGCTGAACAGCATCAAGCACCAAATGGCAGTCAAATACAGTAAGAAACAAATCGGCAGCGATAACAATACTCGCTCGATCCGCTGTGGCCGGGTGATCACCAATGCGATGAAGAATAAAAACGTGCAAAGGCCAAAAACGTAAGGCCAGAAAAACGTTATCGTGACTAGCGGTGGCCCCTCGGCAATCTCGGCGACAATCACATCGGCCGGACGAACCACCGTGTCATCGCAACCAATCGAATGAGGCAACAAGACACACGCTAACAAAGCCAACGCAGCGACGAGATTGGAAATAGCCGTTGGTGACACACAGGCCGCCTTCAGCGAAGGTTTCTCGCGTTCCGGTTGTGGTGCAGGTGACATTCCCAGCCAACCTAGTTAGAGCGGAGGACTTGTTGCAGCGGAGCGTTTCCGAAGTCCTCTATTTCCGGTTCAACGCCTTCGTTAGCAAGCGATCAAAGGTCGCGGCAAACGCTTTCTTGTCCGCGTCTCCGTACGGCGAAGAACGGCCAACCACCATTCCTTCGCCTCGCAAATCGTCCATGAAATTTCGCATGGACAATCGTGATGCGATCGTGTCGGGTGAATATTCGTCGCCACGTGGATCGATCACATACACGCCTTTTTCCACCAATTGGCCCGCCAATGGCAAATCGGCGGTTACCGCGATGTCCTTCGCTTCGCTCTGGTTGACGATGTAACGGTCCGCTTGGTCGGCGCCTTCACGAACGACCACGGAGCGGACCATGGTCAATGCGGGGGGCACCGCGAGCGGGCGGTTTGCGACCAAGACCGTTTCGACATCCAATCGTTTTGCGGCACGAAAGACGATCTGTTTGACGTCTTGTGGCGCCGCGTCGGCGTCGATCCAAATCTTCACGCTGCTCACCGCCTCGAATTTCTCGTCATTTCACCAATGGTGCTAGCGACCGAATCGGTCAATTGGCCTGGCAACAAACGCCAAGCCCAGTTTCCATCGGCCAATCCCGGCATATTCATTCTCGCTTCATTCCCGAGTCCAAGCAAATCTTGCACAGGAACGATCGCGGTATCCGAGGCAGAATTAAGCACCGCCCAAATCAATTGTAAATGAATATCGACATCGCTGGTGACAACGTCGGCCAACAGATCCTCTTCACCTTCGGCGACTTCGCGTTCCTTGTACCACCCCATCACGGTGTCATTGTCGTGCGTTCCAGTGTAGGCGACCGAATGCTCGGGATACGCAACGGGGCGATGGAAATCGTCTTCGGCGACATAGTAGCCAAACTGTAACACTCGCATTCCGGGGAATCCAAGCTTATCGCGAAGCTCGTGCACCTCTTCGGTAATCATTCCCAGATCTTCCGCGATCAACGCCAACTCACCAAGCTTTTCGCGAGCCGCGTCGAAGACTTTTTCTTTGGGGCCTTCGACCCATTCACCATTGACCGCCGTCTTCGCCGTCGCGGGAACTTCCCAATACGCTTCGAAGCCGCGAAAGTGATCGATCCGCATTAGATCAAATTGCTGAAACGCATAACCAAACCGTTGCACCCACCATCGGTAACCGGTTTGCTCGAGCACATCCCAGCGGTATTGCGGGTTGCCCCACAATTGACCGGTCTTGCTGAAGTAGTCTGGTGGCACGCCTGCGACGAAAGTGGCTTTTCCATTTTCCGCCAAACAGAACACGGATTGATTGGCCCACACATCGGCACTTTCGTGCGCGACAAAAATCGGCATGTCGCCATACATACGAACGTTGCGCTCGTTTGCGTATTGCTTCAGCTTACGCCACTGGACATCAAAGATATACTGTTGGAATTCAGCGAACTGGATCTCGGTGCTCAGTTTGGCTTCCCATTGTTCGATCGCTTGATCGAATTCCGGATTCGCGGCGTGACGCACCAATTCCGCAGGCCACTGAGTCCAATCGGCTTTGCCAAAGTGCCGCATCAAAGCTTCGAAGCGACCGAAGTCGTCCAACCACCATGCGTTGTGCTCGACAAACCGGTCGAAATCGGCCCGTTGCTCCTCGCTGGCGTGTTCGCAAAAGTTTTCGAACGCCGTGCGTAATACCGGCAGCTTGAACTGAGCCACCAAGTGGTAATCCACTTGCGATGTGACGGCGTCCAACCCCGATGGCAAAACGAAATCCTCATCCGCCAACAAGCCTTCCTCGACAAGCATCGAAAGGCTAATCAGCAGCGGATTTCCCGCGAAGGCGGAATAACAGCTGTAAGGCGAATTGCCGGCTGCTGGGGGGCCCAGTGGCAGCACTTGCCAAATTGTTTGCCCCGCAGCTTGCAAGAAATCGACGAACGCATACGACGCTTTACCGAGATCACCGATACCAAATTCGCGGTTTCCGCTCGCAGTTGGCAGGCTGGTGATGTGACAAAGTATCCCCGATGATCTCGGAAAACGCATTAAGCATCCTCTAACGGTTTGACATTCCAAATTTCGTCAGCGTACTGGGCGATCGTTCGATCACTCGAGAACCAGCCACTGTTTGCCGAGTTCAGGATACTCATTCGAGTCCATTTCTCCTGGTCCGAATAAACCTTTCCGGCCTCAGCTTGGGCATCAATGTAACTGCGCAGATCCGCAATCGTCAGCCATGGGTCATACGGATTTCGCAGTCCCTTGGTGAGAAGATCGAAAATGCCGGGCTCATGTTGGCTGAACACCCCGCCTTCGACCATTTCCATCACCCGCCGGATTTCGTCGTCCGCTGCGATAATCGCGTTCGGATCGTAACTCTTCTTTTCCTCCTGAACGCCATTTTCGTCCAAGCCGAACAAGAAGAAGTTCTCGGCACCCGCCTTCTCGCGAATCTCGATATTCGCACCGTCGAGCGTGCCGATCGTCAACGCACCGTTCATCATGAATTTCATGTTGCCGGTTCCCGAGGCTTCTTTGCCCGCCGTCGAAATCTGCTCGGACAATTCCGTCCCTGGACAAATGATCTCCATCGACGAAACGCGATAGTTTGGAAAGAAAACCAAACGCAACAAATTCTTCGTCTTCGGATCGGCGTTGATGACCGAAGCGACATTGTTGACCATCTTCACAATCAACTTCGCAACGTGGTATCCCGGAGCCGCTTTGCCACCGATCAACACGCAGCGTGGCACCATGTCTTTGGTGTCGCCACGCAGGATGCGATCGTACAGGTGAATGACGTGAAGTAAGTTCAGCAGTTGACGTTTGTATTCGTGAATCCGCTTGACTTGCACATCGAAGATCGCGTCCGTGTTAAATTCAACACCGGTGTTCGACTTTACGTACTCGCTCAATCGTTTTTTGTTCTCGAGTTTTACAGCACGCCATTTCTTGCGGAATCCAGCGTCCTCCGCATACGGAGCCAATTTCTCGATCTGGCTTAGATCGGATTCCCAACCGGTGCCGATCGTCTCGTTCAACAGGTCACGCAGACCGGGGTTACAATGTGACAACCAACGACGCTGAGTCACACCGTTGGTTTTGTTGTTGAATTTTTCCGGCCACAGTTTGTAGAAATCCGTGAATAATCCGCTCTTCAGCAATTCGGTGTGCAAATGAGCAACACCGTTGACTGAGAAACTGCCCACGATGCTTAGGTAAGCCATGCGGATGTGCGGCTGATCGCCTTCTTCGACGAGCGACACGCGACGCAGAAGTGCGACATCCCCTGGGAATTTCTTCTTCACTTCGGTCAAGAAACGTTCGTTGATCTCATAAATGATTTCCAATAAACGAGGCAGCAAGCGGCTGAACAAAGCCACGCTCCATCGCTCGAGCGCTTCGGGAAGCAACGTGTGATTGGTGTATGCCATGCACTCCGTCGTGATCTTCCACGCCGAATCCCAATCGAGGTGATAGACGTCCATCAACAATCGCATCAACTCGGGAACCGAGCAAGCGGGGTGGGTGTCGTTCAACTGGAAGCAATTTTTGCGGCCAAAGTCGGTGAAGTCTTTACCATACTTTTCAACCCATTTCTCCAGCACATCTTGCAGACTGGCCGAGCTGAGGAAGTACTGTTGCTTCAGACGCAATTCTTTGCCGTTTTCGCTGGCGTCGTTGGGATACAACACCATCGAGATTTGCTCAGCGTTGTTCTTTTGCACAACCGCATCGGGGTAATTGCCCGAGTTGAACTCTTCTAGATCGAACACATCGGTCGCTTCGGCTTTCCAAAGACGCAGCGTGTTGACCGTATTGTTCTTGAATCCAGGAATTGGCATGTCGTAAGGGATCGCCAACAAATCGTTGGTGCCGACCCAGCGAATCGAAGTGTTTCCGGACTCGTCAAAATAACGCTCGGTGTGTCCGTAGAAGCGGATCGTTTTAGCGTCTTCGTGGCGTTCGATCTCCCACGGGTTGCCATCACGCAACCAGTGATCGGGGCCTTCGACTTGGCGTCCGTTCTCGATCGTTTGGTGGAACATTCCAAATTCGTAGCGAATGCCGTATCCGGTCACTGGCAAACGCAAGTTGGCGCAGCTGTCCAAAAAGCACGCGGCCAGACGACCAAGACCACCGTTTCCGAGTCCTGCATCGGGTTCTTGTTCCGCAATCTCTTCCAACGCGACACCATATTGGTGTAGCGCTTCGCGAGTGGCGTCGTCGAGTTCTAAATTCTGAACGGCATTGTTCAGCGATCGCCCCAAGAGAAACTCGAGCGAAAAATAATGAACGCATCGTTCATCGGTATTGGCAAAACGCTCCTGGGTCGTTCGCCAATGTTCGGTTACGCGGTCACGAACGGCGTTGGCCAAGGCGCGATAATAATAATGGGGATTACTTTCGTCGGTGTGATGTCCGAGGGTGTAATACAAGTGCCGGCGCAGTTCTTCGGAAAGCGGAGCCAGGATGGTGCTCATCTTTTCAGCTTTCGAGACGTCGAGGGTTTGTTCTGGCATCGTATTCGTATTTATTCGAGGAAAAGTGAGCGAACGACCGAAGGTTTGTTTCCGGCATGGTCGCCAAAAGTTTCAGCATCACCGCCATTTATGCTTCTAATGATAAAGATCATTAGCAATCTCGGAGAGCTATGACAACATGTGTCGATTTCGAAGTCAGCGACTTTACCCTCAACACTACATCTTGTCCGATATTCTTCCCGTAATTTCCGAATAGTTTACGCAATTTCGTAAATCAGAGTTTCCGTCTGTAGTATCCAACGGTTAACCGAAAATAGGAAAAATCGAGGTTCCCCCCCGAAAAAAGTTCAAGTGGTGTCTAAGTACCGGAATTATAAGGGGTTACGTCCCTCAATTTTGGCGTTGAGCCACCGGTCATGCACGTTGCCCGACAACAAAGGGAGTGAGAAATCAATCTTGAGCCGTCCATTGATATCACGCTAACGTTCTGTCGTGGATCGTGTGGCAGGGTAGCGCATGCGGGCCAGTCAACTCGGTATCGCTGCCAATAAAAAGATTTCCAGTTGGATCGGCACATCTCTATGCAATCGACTTCCTTGGTTCGCCGCCCTGCGTACGCATCCTTGTTGGACGACTCTACTAATGCGACGCCACCTCAAACCAAGGTCACCGAGGAAGAAAAGACGCTCGGTCAATACATCCCGCTGCTGTACCACTACAACATGCTGCAGGACGAAGATCGTGTCGGAGCGTTTCATGAAGCGATCAAACTAAACGTGCGTCCAGGAATGCATGTGGTCGAACTTGGTGGCGGCACGGGAATCTTGTCGTCGCTGGCGGCTCGCTGTGGGGCACAAGTGAGCTGTGTCGAGCGGAACCCTGAACTGGTCGAGACCGCCCGTCGATTTGTCCGACTCAATGGACTCGAAGATCAGATTACTGTGATTCACGCGGATGCATCAGATTATGTTCCTGACGCCCCAGTGGACGTAGTCGTCTGCGAAATGCTTCACGTCGGATTACTACGTGAGAAACAGGCACAAGTGATCGCCGCATTCAAACGACGCTACAAGCAGGCGTACGGTGCGAAGCTGCCGCGTTTTCTGCCGGAAGCATCCATCTTGATGGCCCAACCGGTAGAGCAATCTTTTGAATTCGCGGGCTATCATGCTCCCGTGCCGATGTTCCAAGCGCCGCTGTTGCAGCAGCCTCGAACACGCGAGTTTGCAAATTTGTCGCCGTACGCAAGCATCGCGTATGATGAAACAATCCCGATGCAGTTCACCGTCCGAGAAAATGTCGTTGCTAGCTGTGACGGCACGGTCAACGCCCTTCGCTTTGTCACCCAAAACGTGATTTCGGTCGACGTCGAAAATGAAAAAGCGATCACGTGGCCAAACCAATGTTTGGTGCTGCCGATCGAGACACCGTTTGAAATCGCTAGCGGAGAAACAATCTCGGTCGAGTTTTGTTATGC
>CAXBHV010000318.1:0-6974 GCA_963974855.1 uncultured Rhodopirellula sp.
TCAAGACTTTCGTTGACTGTCCGGGATGCCCGAAACTCTTGACGAGTTCCGCTACCAGAAAATACTTCACAGCGTTGCCCATCTCGGCTCTGCCAGATTGTAGAGGGGTTTCCAGATGTCGCCATGATGGGACAATTATTAACAGAGCGGATCGATTCCTCTGGAATCCTTCGCTTCCTTTATTTGAACCCCTCTCGCATTTTCTGACGTCGTTGGCATTTCATGAAAATCATTCTGGCAGCACCGCGTGGCTTTTGTGCTGGCGTAAATATGGCGATCGATTCTCTCGATTTGACGCTGCAGAAATTCGGCCCCCCCGTCTACGTCTATCACGAAATTGTTCACAACCAATACGTGGTCAATACGTTTCGCGACAAGGGCGCCGTTTTTGTCAATACGATCGACGAGGTACCCGAGGGCAGCGTGTTGCTGTTTTCGGCACACGGGGTGTCGCCCCAAGTGCGTGAAGCAGCCCGGGCTCGCAACTTGAACGCATTGGACGCCACCTGTCCGTTGGTCACCAAGGTGCATCTCGAGGCGATCAAGTATGCCAAGGCGGGCTACACCATCATCTTGATTGGGCATGATGGTCACGACGAAGTGATCGGCACGATGGGCGAGGCTCCCGAGGCCATCCTGTTGGTCGAGGACGAAGATGACGTCGATAAGTTAGAGGTCAAAGACGAGTCCAAGCTCGCTTATTTGACCCAGACCACTTTAAGTGTCGATGATGCCAACCGAGTGATTCGCCGGTTACGCGAGCGGTTTCCTCACATTGAAAGCCCACCAAAAGACGACATCTGTTACGCCACCCAGAATCGTCAGGAAGCGGTTCGGATCCTTTCGGACGATGTCGATGTGGTCGTCGTGTTGGGTAGCCAGAACAGCAGCAATAGCCAGCGGCTGCGTGAGTTGGCGGCCGACGACGGCAAACCAGCGTATCTGATCGATGGGCCTGCGGATCTATCGATCGAGGACTTCAGCAACGCGTCGACCGTGTTGATTACTGCCGGAGCCAGTGCTCCGGAATCGGTCGTGCAAGCGACTATCGATTGGATGGTCGAGCATTTTGACGCGACGGTCGAGGTCAAACAGATTCGCGAAGAATCGGTCCAATTCCCGTTGCCTAAACCGCTGCGTGCCTTTGCCGCCGAAGTGCGTGCCAAGTAGTACGCTCGACAACCATTTGGTTTGAATATCGAATGGTGTTCTCACCCGTTCATTCTTCACTCTGCGAAAAAGGAGCATGCAGCCATGTCGACCAAAGAACAACGACGTCAGAAGAAACTAGCCAAGAAACGTTCCAAAGAGATCGCGAAGCGAAAAGAGATCGCACGAGAAAAAAATTCACTTCAATCACTAGCGGGGCAGATCAAGGCGGCTGCGGGCGGGCCTGTGGATCGTTGTTTGATTAGCGACATGCTGATGGATCCCGACAGCAAGTTTGGGTCAATTTTTATTAGCCGCAAAATGCGTGATGGACGCGTTGCGATCGTGAAGTTCTTGATCGATGGACTTTGCATGGGCGTCAAGGACGTCGCGGCGTTTGTTTGCTTCCCGGCAGACCAAAGTCGAATTGTCGAAGAAATGAGCGAGTCCGAGCCGATGCGAGAAGCTTCGCCCGCGAAAGCTCGCAGTATTGTTGAGGGGGCGATTGCGTTTGCCAAGCAGTTTGAAATCGAACCGCATCCCGACTATCGCAAGGTCGAACCCATTTGGGGTGACATTGATAAGAGCGAATTTACCGAAGAGCTAGCGTTTGGTGACCAAGAAGGTAAGCCTCGCTACGTCAACGGACCGTACGATTCGGTCCTGTTCCAGCAACAGATTCGTGAGAAGTTGCAAACGCACGCCGGTGAGGGCAACTACAACATCATCACGATGATGAGTGAGCGGGATCTGTCACCCTATGTAGGTTTGGGTGAAGGCGAAGATTGGAGTGACGACCCCGAGTTAGACGCCGACATTGATGAAGATGTCATCGATGGCAAAGTCGTCAGCAATCCCAATTCGTAAGCGAGTTCGGAATTTAGGGTTAGCCGTAGTGGACGAGGTTACGAGTCCTGCGGTTTCGGAGGCTGCCAAGGACTCGTGGCCTCGTCCACTACCATCAAGATCAAGACGGGCACTACCGCTATTTACCGTAGCTTGCGATTTCGATTTTCTTTAGCTCCGCCTCGGTGCTTGGATCGTGACCTTGGATCATGATCGTGCCCGCCTCGAGCCGTTTTCCCTTGCGTGGATTCTCGTCGGGCTCTCGCTCGTCCTGCCAATTGCTGACTTGGACTCCGTTAACCCAGGCGGCCATTTTGGCATCGTGAGCGACGAGCAAAACGGTGGCCCATTTGCCCGCTTCGCCCGCGATAACGCGGGCATCTTGGCGACGGAAAATGCCACCGGTTCCGCAGTCCGCGGGCGACAGCGGCAATCCGTCTTTCATCTCGTTGCTCAGTTGGCACTCGTATCCCATCATCTCGAGACCGGGGATACAGCGAAAGAAAATCCCCGAGTTGATTTCAGGTTTAGGGAGTTTGTATTCCGCCAGCACGACAAAATTGTCATAGCTTTGCTTGGTTTCGATTTGGCCTTTGCCCCCTTTGACCTGCATCACTCCCTCGTCATTGACCGTGTATTCGGTCTTCATCTCGGGATACTTTTTCCACTGCGAAAGATCTTTGTCCAGCAGTGACTCGAGGCCGATTGGGCGAAGCCGAATGTTGCGAAACGCGACGCGGCCGTGATTGTGTTGCAGCCCGATACGTCCGGCTGCTAGCGGCGCGGGGTCGGTGTATTCACACGCCAGTTTGCCATCGACGCTGATCTTCAGCTGGTCGCCAATCAGTTCGATATGCATCGTTCGCCAAACACCAAACGTTTGTTCCGGAGCATCCTCGGATACCTTTTGGCGTTTTACGACCCCGGCGGTCGGGTAGGGATTGTCGTCCGGCGTGATATTGACTTCGTAACAATCGGTGGCAGGGTCGTCGATCTCAAGCGGCGTACGAAGGAAGACGCCGCTGTTGGTTTTCTCGTCGGCATTAAATTCGAGCGTCAGTTCATAGTCTTGCCATGGAATCGAAGTGCACAGTAGAGACGATTGGCCCTGGTCGACGGTGATCGTTCCGTCTTCGATTCGCCAATTCGCGTTGCCTGCGATTTCCCAGCCAAACAAAGTGTGCCCGTCAAACAAGCGAATCCAGCCTGCAGAGGCCTCGGATTCATCCAGTCGAGCGGCAAGTAACTGTTCCGCATTGGCTTCGTAAGGCTGCGGCTCGAAACTGGGATCCGAACTTGTTTCTCCAGCAGATTTCGGTTCCGTCGTTCCGTTGTCCGCTGATTTTTTCGAACTACATCCCGTGACGATCACGGTCACCAGCAGTAGTGAGAAAACGGAAATGCCGAATCGCAAATTCGTAAGCAGTTTAGACATAGCCATAGCGTTCAAAATAAGAGGCCCAGCGTGATCGAATCAATTCGTCCGCTTCGGGCGCCAGTTGGTGTTGGTTGGTTTGGTAATCTTTGTGTTCGGTTTCCACCCACTCTTGGATCGTCGGTTCAACCGCATCAAAGTCGCTCAGTCGCAGCGTTTGGTAAATGTTTCGTAGCGTGCCCACCGGATCGGCGGTGAGGTCCTCGTAACGAATGTCGATCAAGCGGTCGGGCGAGACCGATTCGCGTTGCTCATGAAATGCCTCGTACATTTTTTCCAAGCACTCGACAA
Source organism: uncultured Rhodopirellula sp. (assembly GCA_963974855.1). Lineage (GTDB taxonomy): Bacteria > Planctomycetota > Planctomycetia > Pirellulales > Pirellulaceae > Novipirellula. Next base: position 3,722 of record CAXBHV010000318.1, read on the forward strand.
CGTAGGGTTCGATCGCTTCGTTGTTTGGTTTTTGCAGTGCTTGGACTTCATCGAGTCCTTTCCATAGCCGACACGTCGACGGAAACAATGAGCGAGGGTCGCGAGAGATGTGGATAAATTTGGCTTCGGGGAATTCGCGAGCCAAGTACGCGATCCGCCCGGTGTGTGTCGGGCTTTTGATCACCAGCGGACGACCGGTCGCAACGCTGACGTTCAGCAAGAAACGACGCAGCGATTTCAGCCAATGGTCGATTGCCGTTTCTTCGACCCCTTCGAAGCTGAGGTACTCGATATCGACGGGGGCTTCATTGGGAAACGCAATCCGGCGATAAGGCGACGGTAATCCCATCGTCAGCAACGCAAATTCGTCTTCTTGAGGGCGGTCCCAGCCGGCGGCCATATTGTCCATCGGTCGCTTGCCCGGCAGCAACCAATTGGCAAAGCGTCGGAAAAACCACTCCGTCACCAAGAAATGGGCCGGGGCAAAGCACTGGAACGTCGATGGACTGCTCAAACGTTCATCACGCACCATCAGCTCGTGCAGCAGTGTCGTCCCGCTCCGCCAATGGCCGATGATGAAAACCGGAGTGCCGTGCAGTTCGGCTTCACGCAACCGCCGCCGGAAAATGAACTTTTGCAAACCCCCCATGATGGTGTTAAAGGGGGTCGCGATGGTGACGCCGATGACGATTCCCACGCGGCTCGGTGAGATGCGGAATCGGCCTTCGCGAAGCAATCGAAACCACACCAATGGCTTCATTCCGTGCCAAAATCGTGGTGTATAGAACGGATATTGATGGAATGGAGTCTCGGACAACGAAATGGCTGTGAATAAATGAGGGAAGAGACGGAACCAAATCACCTCTAACACTGTAATTGTTTGGGGTTAGGCCGTGCAGTCGTCGAGTGTCGTCATGGTGATGCTTTGTGAAATTTTTCAAGCCAACCGAGATCACGGTTGGCTTGAAATCACCAAGATCGCTTGTCGACATGGGGGGCTCCCTCACGCTTTGGGTGGTTTCGGCTACAATCGCAACTCGTTTCCCATAAAGGTTCCCCCGAACGCATTGCAGCTAAGCAGGTAGGCAGGAGTCCTTTCGGTATATTAGCCGTTTTGGCGCTAGCCACGGTTCCCATACTCAACCGGGGCTAGCGTCCAAACGGCTAATGGGGTTTCACCCTGTGATTCCTGCCAATCTGCTTATTTCAGCTCGTCTCGCATCACAAACGGTTTCATCAAGTTGTCTGAAATTCCGAGTCGTTGGATCCCGAGTCGACCGACTCTGCCGCACGAGAGCTCTCGATCGTCGATCTGCAGCAGCACATCCATCAGATGTATTACGAGAAAGATGTGGCTCGCGGCGTCGAAGGCACTTTTATGTGGTTGATGGAAGAAGTGGGGGAATTGTCGTCCGCATTGCGGGGGAACGATCGCGAAAATCTTGCCGAAGAGTTTGCCGACGTGATCGCATGGCTGGCAACGATCGCTAATGTCGCTCAGATTGACCTGAATGCGGCGTTGGTTGCCAAGTACGGTCACGGATGTCCCGGTTGTCACCGTTTGGTTTGTGAATGTCCCGATTCAGAAAAGCCGTGAATCCAATCAAGTTAAGTTCCGATTCTATGATTCAATCGAACGTTCTCCGGCCTTGGGGGCTATTGCTGCTCTGCGGATGGCTGTGCTTGTGTGTCGTGGCACCGCAATATGGGGTTGCTCAGGACACTGCATCGCCAGCCAAAAAGGCAATTTCCACTCCATCCGCAAACGAATCAGAAGAGGTGTCACGCAAGGGGCTGATCATTGGAATCGATGGTCTGTTTCGTGTGGGATGCTGGACCGGAATTCGGCTCGAAGGCGAGCAAGCGGCTCCCGCCCGCGTCGAAACCGAAGATGGCGACGGTGTATCGGTTAGCTACGTTCGCGATCCCGCCGTCAAAGACGAGATGGGCTCGACATGGACTTATGCGATTCCTGGCAGCGAAGCGGCGCCGTTGATCGTCCAGCGAGCCGATGGCAGCAAAATCGTCACTCGATTTCCGCCGATCGGTTCGCCGTCACACGAATCGTCACAAGTTCCACTCGGCATGCCTTGGATTGTCAGTTTTGGCGATCCACTGGGCGTCCACGAAATTGGTGAAAACCGAATTTTGAAGCGAGATGCGTCGGTGGCCGTTTCGCAACCGACTGCCGCAGATCAGCTTCCCGATTCGGTGATGGGTTATGACGGGGTCGATTTGATCATGGTCGGCGCTGGCGGTGCGGAACTGCTAGCCGCGCTAACTTCCGCACAGCAACAAGCTATCGTCGAATGGGTGCAATCGGGAGGGCGGGCCGTTTTGATGCTCGGCGATTCGCTGCCAGAATTGGAATCGGCGGCACCGTGGTTGCTTGATCTGTTGCCTGAGCCACCTAGTTCGCAGTGGTCACTCGTGGAATTGGATCCTTCGGCAATCGAAACCTTTACCTCAACCCAGAACCCGTTGTCCCCGTTCATGGGTGCCAAGCTTCCCAAGGGGGTGGGTGAGGTCATCATCACGGGGCGGACAACGCGCCGAGTCAGTACGCCGATTGCAGCGGAGTACATCGTAGGACTGGGCAAGATGACGGTGATCGCTGCCGATTTGCACGCCGATCCCTTTGTGGATTGGCCGCAACGATTGGATTTGGTGCTCAGTTTGACTGGATCGCTTTTGCAATCCGATGACACTCCCTTTGCCACGACAAATCGCTCGACTGCCTATGACGATTTGGCGGGCCAGATGCGGTCCACGTTGGACCAATTCAAGAGCCAACGCCGGTTCGGGTTTTCGCTGGTCTCACTGATTTTGCTCGGCTTGATCGCCCTGATTGGGCCGCTGGATTACTTCCTGGTTAATCGCTTGCTGGGCAAACCCCTGTTGGGCTGGCTGACGTTTCCTTTGATGGCGATTGCGATTTCCGTGCTGCTGGTGTTGCAGGCACGCTCGGTGCCAGACACCGCGTCAAACGCCTCATTGAACCCAACGAAGCAAGCGAAACTGACTGCCTCGTCTGCGTCGACTTTGCACAGCAATCGCTTCGAAATTGTCGACATCGATTCCGCGAGTGGGCGCGGCAAAATGTTTACATGGAATACGATCTATTCCCACGATGCCCGCCAACTCGATCTTGCAGTTTCGGCGAGTCCGGCATTTGAGGGGATGTCCAAGAGCATCGGCTCGAATCTGACGTTTCCTTTTGGTTTTCCAGGACGCTCGTTCGGGGCGATCCAGG
>CAXBHV010000319.1:0-6957 GCA_963974855.1 uncultured Rhodopirellula sp.
ACGTTATTGTCAATCGTGACGCGGTTTGCCGTCAGCACCGGTGTTCGTTGGACGCCCTGGATGCCGATACCGCCCGCTCGACCACCGACGGCAACCGAAAATCCGTTGCTGGTAATCGTCGTATCGGTCAGTGACAAATCGACGTCCGCGACGCCAATCCCACCCGCGTCACTGACGGCCATGTTGTTCTGGATTTTTGAATTGAGAATGGAAATCGATCCCCCTTGGTCATCACCAATCGCCGCGATCCCTCCTCCTACTCCCTCGGTCGGAAAGCCACCACCCACAGCAATGGTCGAATTGTTTTCGATGAGCACCGAATCCAAGGTCAGGTTCGGATTGACCGCCGCCAAACCACCGCCAGTCGGTGCACTGTTTTGACGAAGGGTGACGCCCAAGATCGAGATCGCGGGCGACGTCGCCGAGCTTCCCGCCAACAGCACGATTGCCCCACCCCCTTGATTTTGGAGGATGCCACCGGTGACCGAATTTCGTTGGTAGATGCCAAGCGAAATCGTGCCTGGGTTACCAACGATTTCCAGCCCGCCGCCACCGGAACGGGCTGTGTTGGAATCAAATCCAGTATCGAAAATCGAGAACGCGGGACTCGTGATCCCAGAACCCAACAGATAAACACCCCCGCCTCCGCTATCCGACCCTAATGCCCGATTGTTCGAAATCATCGAGCTTCTCAGCGTCAGAGCTCCAGAGTCAACGTAAACTCCGCCACCGCTTTCGTCGGCTCGGTTGCCATCGATCGTCGTCGAAAAGATCATCACAGATCCTCCGTCGATATAAACGCCGCCGCCGTCCACACTTGCACTGTTATTGGAAATTGTGGTCGCGTCTTCGATCGTCAAATTGACGCCGGACGCATAAACGCCGCCGCCCAGGCTCGCGGTATTACCCGTAATCATGACGCTATCGATCGTCGCCGTGGTGGTCGTTCCACTGGTTGAATTTTCAATCAGGATACCGCCACCGAGACCACCGACGAGGTTGGCTGAATTGTTGCTGATGGTCCCCGTATTGATGTCGATGATTTCCAGTTCACTCAGCGCCAACCCGCGGCCTTGACCATCGGTGTCTAAATTGACGCCATCCATGTTCAAAGTGTCCAGTGTCCCCGCGCCACCAAACTGATCGTTTCGCTTCCACCTTGAAAATCGAACACGCGATTGACCGCATCCAGGTTATCGGTAATCGGCTCTAGCCCCGTGTAGTTGATGATCGATCCGTCCACGTCGATTGAGCCATCGCTCTCGTTCAAAAAAGTGTGGATGACGGTATTGACGGAACCACCGGTGACGACCAGGAAATCACCTGGTTGGACGAGCGGGTCACCACCATTGAACGTTAAACCGCCACTGGGAATCGGGTTGCCGCCTGAGTAATCGACGGTCAGTGAGTCATTTCCACCTTCCGCATTGATAGTAAAGTCTGGAAGCGATCCGATTGGGAATGAAAGCTGAAACACATTATTGATAAACAAATCCACATCGGTCCCGTTGACGACAAGTACGAAAGCTTCGTCCAAGTCAGTTCCGGTGAAAACGTTGGCCACGGCTTGCGTCAAGGTCACATCATTGCCATCCCCACCGTTATAGCTGATCTCGAAGTCCAACCCGTTGAGCTGCACCGTCTCGCCCTCGGCAAGCCCAGCGAACGTGCCTACAACCGGATCGGGGGCGTCGTTTTGAATCAGCGTGAGTGACTGGTTGGGATTTGATGTGATCGTGCCGCTGAGATTCAGTGTGGCACCATTGAGTTCAAGTTGGCCGCCACCTGCTTTGATCAAGAGATCGCGATCAATACCCTCCGTTGTCCCGTTGATTTGCATTGTCAGCGTGCTCGACGGATCCAAGCTCAAGTTCTCCGAAATCCTCAGGATTCCAAATCCTGGATTCGGGGCACCGGTGTATTGCCCGATCGCCAACTCGCCGGTGACATTGACACCATCTCCGTTGAACAGGAACCCATTGATTTGGGAATCAGGAGTGCCAATCCGTCCAGAGATTGCGTTAACGTTGATGACACCATTGGGAGCAGTCGCGCTGAAGTCACCTGATTGGAAACTCATTGCAATGCCACCCGCTCCCGCAGTTCCATTGAGGTCGATTGATCCTGTCGACTGATTGATGATGTTGACAGCGCCGATAACCGAGATTCCATCGTTGCTATTACCGATGCCATCGCTTACGCCTGTGATCGAGATATCCCCCTGGTTGACAATAACGGTCGTCAGCCCGACTGCCCCCACCACTAAACTCACACCGTGGTTAAGGTCGGTCCCGCTGGCACCGGTGCCACTTATCGCGATACTGCCCGTACTGGTGTCTTGTATGCTGCTTTGAGACAGCCCGAAGCCGATGTTGTCCGTTCCGGTGCCCGAACCGATTCCGTTGATTGTCACTCCACCGCCAGCGGACGTCACACTGGCACCGTCTTGAATCAGCACGCCAGCATTGCCATCGACGCCAGCGCCGCCAGTTCCCGACAGCAAAATGGATCCACCGCCAGTGGCGTCCACCGTGCTGCCAGCGACCAACAGGCCAATTTGGCCTGACGTGGTCCCGTCGCTTGCACCGACACCGTCGAGTGTGATATCACCTGAACCGGACGTACGAATGGTTGCTCCATCGAGCGACAAACCGATGAAGTTGTCGGTGAGTTTGGCCGCCACCCCAGCGTCCAAATTTATGTTTCCGTTTTCTGAGATAATCGACGATCCAGTACCCATCGCAATTTTGCGTCCCGCGACGAGCGCGACGTTACCAGTTTGGCCGTTCGCGGTTGCAACCGTTGTGTCGATCGATGCGTTATCGTTGATGTTGATCTCACCCGCATCAATCGAGAAGTCGCCGTTGTTAGAAATAAATGCTGACCCGAGCGTTACCGAGGCACCATAGTTGACGATGTCATCGCTCGTGTTGATATCGATGGCGGCGTTGAACCCACTGTCCAAGGAGTCCACGTTGAGCACGTCGTCGCCACTGAGCATGTTGATCGTCAGGGAACCGGTCGGATTGGTGAAGGTGACGGACTCGCCCAACGTCGAGTCGATCAAGCTGTTGCCGGTAATATTGGCGTCGGCGGACAACGTGATCGTTTCGTCACCGCCTTGGAAATCGAACACACGGTCAATCGCGTCCAAATTATCCAGAATCGGTTCCAGCCCGACGTAAGTGATGACGGCACCATCAATGTCGACACTGCCATCGTTGGCGTTGAGGAACGTGTGGGTCACCGTCGACGCGCTGCCGTTGACGATTTCCATCGAATCGTTTCCACCGACACCCCCGTCGAACGCGACACCGCCCGTAGGAATCGGATTGCCATCGGTGAAGTCCAGCCGCAACACATCGTCGGTTCCGATGCCGCCGTTGACAATCAGTGACGCGGCAAAAGCGGCGTCCAATGCCAACACGTTCAGCGTGTCACCTTGGTCCCCCAAGTTGATCGTCAACGAGTTTGTTGGATTGGGAAGGATCGTATCCTCGAAGGTGGCACCATTGTCGACGATCTCGATCTCACCCGGATTAGCACTATTGCGAAGTGTCGCGTTGTTCGACGCACCGGTATTGAAATTCAAGATCGTATCGACTGAATTGCCCGCATCGATCGGTTCCAAACCGGTATAGGTGATAACCGTCCCGTCCAAGTCGATCGTGCCATCGTTGCCGTCGATGCTGGGCGCCGTGTAAGTCAACGTTTGAGTGGTGAACGAACCGAGCACCGTGATCTGGTCACCGCCGCTCGATCCGTCCTGCCCTTGACCATTGAACGTCACAGGCGTCGTCGGCATCGACGTCGACGCATCAAAGACGAATGTGTCATCACCGTCGCCGCCATCGAATACCAACTGATTGATGTTACTGATCCTGTAGGTGACTCCGGCAAAACTTAAAAAGTCCTGCCCAGGAATCGACAAATTGGGTGCAAGCGTCATTGTTTCGTTGGTGAAATCGCCCGTAACGGTCAGGACGTTGACATTGCTGATCGTCAGGTCTTCGATCCCGATCGTCGAAACCGGAGCCGTGCCCGCGATCGTGATCTGTCCGCTCGCATCAATTGTCACGTCAGCACCGCCTGCGTCCAGGTTCATGCTGTCGCCCGGCGACGTTATCGGATCGCCGCCGACGACGCTAAATGCGGAACCAATTTGAGGAAGGATGTTGAACGTGTCAGCATCTGCGGCACCGGTGATCGTCGTCAAAGTGCTTACGTTCAACGTGCCCAAGACCGAAACCAATGACCCAACACCGGGGTCAACCGATACCAAATCGGCATTGTCAACGATGATGTCTAAGTTCGCGGTCGTAATCGTTGATCCAGCTTGAATGTCAACGTCGTCCTCGATATTGAATCTTATCGAACCGGTCGCATCCGTGGCGATGACAGCAGGCGATTGAACGACAAGGTCTCCCGCACCATCACCGACCGTGATATCAAGCGAGTTCACGACCGTGATGTCGTTTGTGATAACCAAGTCCGCACTCATGACAACCGTCAAATCATCGATCGGCTGAATGCTGCCAATGTCGCCACCAAAGCTTGTTTCAAATTCGCTGGTGATCAACACCGCCCCCGGTGAGCCGAAGTTGTCGAGCGTTGATAAGAATGCAATCCTCGCCCTGCTATTCAGATTGATCAATCCGCCATTGGGACTAGTTTGAACCGGCGAACCGTAAGTTTGATTTCCGTTCGTATCGATGTCCGCGAAGATTTGTGTTCTCGCGATACTCGGCGCGACCGTCAGCGACCCCAGCGAAACGGCATCGATAAAGCGAACACCGTCAACGACGGCACCGACGGTCAAATCCTGCAATCCGTTAACATCGTTAACAATTCCTCCAAAAGTAACTTCGCGGTTCGCCGTGATTGATGAAGCGGCGGTCAAACTGACCGCCGAATTGAAAATTACCGTGTCAGTCGACGTGATGTTTGCGCCGAGCTCCACCATACTTCCCGGCGTACCAAGACCAAGCGTTGTGATACCGTCTACATTCAAGTCCGCATTGACCTGAACTTGGGCGATTTGCAAGTTCAATCCGCCCGTGCTAATCGTCGACGGCGAATTTGCAAAGACCACCAAATCATCATCCGGCCCGGCATCGTTGATCGCAAACTCATTGGCTAAAGTAACATTTAATCCATCGACAATGATGGTATCTGCACCTCCGCCGGTATTGATCGTAAAACGGTTGGTTGGGGCAGCAAACGTCGTCGATTCACCCGCCGTCGAATTGACCGTGATGTCGGTGCCCGACTGTGTCACATCGATCGATTCGGCGCTGCTGCTGTAATTCAACGTCACGTTGGCTGCGGTGATCGTCGACGTGATCGGTTCGAGTCCCGTGTAGGTTATAAGCGTACCGGCATCAAGTTGAATGCTGCCATCGTTTGCGTTGGCATAATTCAGTACCAAATCGGTAACCGTTCCGTTCTGGATCACGATCTGGTCACCGCCAATCGATCCGTCCTGCCCTTGGCCATTAAACGTCACTGGCGTCGTCGGCAGTCCCGCAGTCGCGTCAAAAGTCAGCAAATCGTCGCCGTCGGACCCGTTATAGATCAAGCTCCCCACGCTGCTGATCGCAAGCTGCGGCATCCCATTGATGTTCAGCAAGTCGTCGCCGACCTGATTTGCGTCGGCTGCAATCTGCACAACATCGCCAGCGATGCTGCCGGCAATCGTCAACGTAGCAACATTGCTAAGGCGAAAATTCTCGATATTGTTGGCGGTAAACGGCTGAGTCCCACCGATCGTGATCGCACCGGTTGCCGCATCGATCGTGACGTCCATGCCACCCGCGTCAATGGTTAGCGAATCTCCGGGCTGGGTTACGGGGGCACCGCCGTCCACCTGGAACGATGTCCCTGATTGAGGCGTGATGCTGATCGTATCAGCGTCGTCTCCGCCGGTCACATTCGTCATGTTGGAAGCATTGATCGTGCCGTTGACTAAAATCGTCGATCCCGTGCCTGGATCGGCATCGGTCGCTGATGGGTCAGCGATCACATTCAGCGTCGACGTGTTGATCGTCGAGCCGGCCCGAATGTCAATGTTGTCAGCAATGTTCAGATTGACCGAATTCACGTTGCCACTGGTTAACACTGCCGGACTTTGGATCGTCAAGTTTCCGAAGTCGGAAATCGTCAAGTTGATATCGCCAAACACGGTGATGTCGTTGGCGATCAACAAGTCTTCTGCCGGATTGACGTCCAAACTTGCCAACGGACTGTTTCCGCCGATCACACCACCGAAAGTTGTTTCACCATCCGAATCGGTCCGCAGCGAATCGGCGGGTGCTGACCCGTTGTCAATTGTTGATCCAAAGGCCAGCGTGCCAGCGGAACTGATAATGTTGACAACGCTGCCGCCAGCATTGGTGATGATCGGAGTCTCAAATGACTGGTCGCCCGTGCTAGTCACATCGCCACTGACCAGAGTGCGAACGGTACCAGTGACCGTCAAGCTTGCAAGTGGAGAAAGACCGCCGACCGCATCCAAGAACCGAACGCCATCCGCTGCCGCGCTGAGACTCAAATTGTTTGCACCGTCGACCGCAAACGAGAAATCGATTCCGTCACTCGACGTCAGCACTGTGTCGGCAGCAAGGATCACCGGTTCGTTGAATGCCTGGCCACCGCCGGAAATCGCAGCGGCCAATGTGATCGACCCGATTCCCGAGTTGCTGCCGACAAAGAATCCGCCTGCCGAGACGTCCGTCGTCACGCTGACCGTTGGCACGGTTGCGAACACCGTGCCGGTGATGATCGTAGTCGGATTACCAGAAAAGCTAACGGTATCGTCCTCCGGTCCGCTCGGATCGTTGATCGACAACGCGCCGGCCAATGTCATGTTCAATCCGTCGATCACAACGTCATCGGCACCGCCACCCGTGTTGATCGTCAAGTTGTCGGTCGGGTTCACAAACGTCGTCAGCTCACCCA
>CAXBHV010000320.1:0-6957 GCA_963974855.1 uncultured Rhodopirellula sp.
GAAGCGATTGCAAGCACCAGCCACGTATGCCAATCCGTGGTCTTAGCCGCCGTCCCGTTCAGAAAGTCGCAAAACGACGACAGTCGGAGGCGGAAAGTAGGTAGGAAAATGGAGGCAGGAAGATCCCCGGCTGTTTGTCTTCCGCCCCCAACGCGTGGCTCAGCTACAATCTCGCGCCACCAGGCAGTTTGAACAGCACCGCGTGAATCAATTGGTAAACATCTTCATCGTTGGGGGCTTCGTCCAGTTGTTTAGCGACTTGTGACCAATCCCCGCACTTTGCGTACAGTTCGATCAGTGCTTCACGTCGCTTCTTTGCGTTTCGGATCGTAGACGCCTTAGCGATGGCGGCGGCAATGCCGGGCGTTTCAATCAGTTGATTAGCGGCCTTGAGCGATCCCTGGCGGAACCCGCGATGACGTTCTGCGGTCGCCGCATTGACCGCTTGCTCCAGTAGTTGACGGGCGGCTTCGGGACCGTCAAGTTCAGCAAGTACTTCGGCGAATGAGGTCAAAGCACCGGATGAGGCAAAGCCGCCGCACAGGCCTGGCCAGTTTGGAAGTTCACGCAGCGCGCGATGTAACCATTTCGCTGCCGTCTCCGATTCTCCAGTCTGTATCAAAAACCATAATTGATCGCAAATCTCATCAACTGGAAAATGAATGTTAGGATCGTCGTCCGTTTTGAGCGTTTTTAATCGCTGAGCAATGACCTTTTCGGCTCGCTTGTTTGCCAATTCTGGCAAGCCCATTGCCGATAGGCTGCCCGTGTCCAGCAGGCGAGTGTGGTCATTGCGATCAATCCAATTCACATATTTGGTGACCTCGTCATCCTCGCCAATTCGACGATACGCCTTAACCGCACTCAGAATCAAAGTGGGTTCGATGAGGAAGTTGTCGACGTCGGGGATCCGCTTTGTCATACGACGGATGGCGGCTAACGCACGGCGATGGTCCTCGTCGAGCAACGCCTGTCGGTATTGGTGACGGTACTTCCCGATTTGACTTTCCGCGTCGGAGCTGTCATCTGTCTCTGCGAGTCCATTGAGGATGCGAAACGACTCGACAAAATGGGTTAGAAACTTCTGTTTACTGCGGGGAGCTTGTGGTAATTGAGCATCAATCGCTGCCAAATACCTTTCAGCCCGTTTCAGATTGGGGATCTCCAAGCAGATTTCGGCCCCAACCAACGCGAGCCTAATGTAAGAATCGATATCGGAAGGAGCGAGCAACGCAATGAGTCGCTCCACTCGCTTGAGTGCGTTGGCTTCGAATCCGCATTCCGCCAATTGTCGAAGGCGGACTGACGCGCTGGCCGCTGATCGTGATGGCATCGATAGCTGCTCGCAAGAGTCAAGATAGCACTCCAACCAAAGTTTGAGCGATCCGCTGGCAGGCCACTTTTTTCGCACTGACTTCGAGCGTTTAGGGGATGCCTTCTTCGTTTTAGCCATGACCCAAGATTCCCTTTTGAAACAAATGCTTTAACCTGATGCATTCTGACAGGACTGCTTTTCGCGATCACAGGTAGTGAGCCGAGGGATAGACGGCTGCCCCAACTCATGCATTTTAGTCGCTTGGAGGGACGAGATGGGGCCAGGCATTATGGGGCTAGGCATCGCGAGGGTCAGAGCGTGGACGACACCGCTGGCATAGACCGGATTTTTTCAGGACCCGCATACGCATAACAACGCCCAGCCCTCGCGAAACGTCTCTTGTTCCGTCAGTATAGGGGCACGCTTGGTCTGGTTTTTTGTTCCCCGGGGCAACTCAAATGAACGCTTCACCTTCGCCGTCCAATGTACTCATTGATCAAGTCGTTGCGGCGGCTAACGCTCAGTTCGGTTCTGAGCTGAGCCAGGATCTCAGGGAAGCTATGAATGCGTTCGCTGGTCATCCCGATTTCGCTGCGGCTCGGCACGCGATTGCCCAGCGGTTGATCGACATTCGCAGTTGTACGGGCGCAGGTTTCCTGGCGGTTTGGTTTGGTGCGGCTGCGGAGAACGGGGCGGAACCTGAATCGGCGGGCCGCGACATTCTTGAAACGATGTTGAAGTGGTCCAGAACGGTGGAGACACCGCCGGACCAAGATTCGGATGAAGCAATCGAGGACGAGGAGATTGATCCTGAAATTAATTGCGGACTCGAGATGCTCGGCCAAGGATTGGTAGCGCACGTTTCCCGATCTCCGGCCCTCCATCAACAACTATCGGATTCGCCATTGGTCATCGAAGAACTAGAACGCATCGAACACCTTTCCGCAGGGCCGATGTGGGTGCTGGAACTTTTACGCAAACGCAGTGGAGAGCTTGTGGTGATTCATGTCGAGCAGCGGCGCGGCTATCGAGTGTCCTATCAAAATCTGTCGAACTGCTTTCATCTGTTCACGTTGCTTCAATCTGCAATGGCCGATGTGAAGGCGCCTGATACAAAACGAGTCCCTCCACTTCTGAAGGCTGTTGCCCTGGGCGAACAGCAAGACGACGTGCATGACGATGCATGGTGGCATTATGGGATTGGAACGTGCCCCACGGCGGATTTCGGTGGATCGATTTGGGGCGAAGCTACACTTGATTCGATACCGGAAATCGAAGGAGAACAAATTGTGCTTCTGTGGCCAATGCTGCTCTCTTCTCGCGGATGGGGAGCCGGATTCTTCGGTCCGTTCTTACAGGCGTTGCCCCCTATGGTGACGGTGGTCAGCGAATTGACTGACGAGGAAGTCGCTCGTTGGACGGATCGGCTGAAACTGCCTGCGATCCATTCAAAACCATGGTGGAAGTTTTGGTGAGAAGAGTTCCCCCCCCAAGTCGTAAAACTTGATTAACCCAAGCGTTTCGGCGTGGGGAATTCAAGGACGAACTTGGTGCCGCGGCCGATTTCGCTTTGCACGCTGATGCGGCCACCGTGGGCTTCGATAATTTTGCGAGCCGTCGGCAGCCCCAATCCTGAGCCGCCTTCTTTGGTGCTGTAGAACGGTTCAAACATGTGCAGCACGGTGTTGTCGTCCACACCGCTGCCGGTGTCGATCAAATCGAGCGCGACGCCGGTGCGAGTCGGCTAGGTTCGTGCCCAAATCTGGCCGCCTTCCTCCATCGCTTCCAATGCATTTTTGACAAGGTTCATCAGTGCTGCTTGCAACGAGTCGCTGTGCAACATGATCGCGGGCAGATCAGGATCCAAGTACTTTTCGATGTCGATCGCTCCCGCGTCCGCTTGCGCCTGGTAGGCACGTAGCACGGTTTCGATCTGCTCGTTCAAACTGCCTGGGACGAGGTCGATGTCCCGGAGCCGGGCGTAGCGAAGAAAGTCGCGGAGCAAACCTTCCATCCGCTCGCATTGCTGGCGAACAATATCGACGCGGTCCACCGAGCGGCGACTGATGGGTGAGTCTTAACCGAGATTGAACTCGACCGACCACACTCGCTCAACAAGTCGATGTTCATGTGGATCACCGACAACGGATTTTTGATCTCGTGCGCTAGCGAGCCCGCCAATTCAGCCAGCTCTTCGTACTGAGTCCGAATCGAATCGATTTGGGCGGCGTGTTCTTGGGCTGTCGTGTATTCTTGGGACGACATGAAGTGCATCGCTTCGAGTTTTGGATTTCGCGAGTGTGGTCGGTCGAGTTCAATCTCGGTTAAGATAAATAGTCTAACGCGATCCCATGCCAAACACGATGACGCTGGATAAAGATGACGACCCCGCCCAGCCTAAATCCCTACGCCGCAACGATCATCGATGAGGAGGTTGCGGACTTTGAGGACGAAATTGCGCAGCGGAAACCATTTTCGTCACTGAAGGTTTGCTTCGATGTTGCTTTGATGATTGGGGTTTCCGGAGGCTTGTTCGGATGGTGCCTGATCGGGTTCGTGATGCTGGCAAGTTTGTTTTCATCGCCGGGGATGTCATCGTTTGCGATGCTGGGGTCGATGTTTTTCGGTGCCCTGCTGTACTTTTTAATCGGTGCCCTCTTGGCGTTACTCGCGGCAATTCCGGTGGTGACGCTTGCGGGGTGGCTGCTGTCAATGCGAGAACCCCGCGTTCCCTGGACCCCCACCAGCATTCGCGTGTTTGGCAGCGTGACCGGGGCGATGAGCGGTTTTACTTGTTTGGCAATTCCGGGCTTGTTATCGGGGGCATTCCAGGTGCTCGGATACTCGTTGGTTCCCGCTGCGTTTGCCGCTGTGACGGTGCCGTTATTGCTGTTTCGTACGGCCCGGCAATGCCGTGAGGATTTGGATTGGCGAGTGATGCATGAAAATGACGACGTCGCGGCGTCACCGTTTTCATTGCCCCCTGTCGATTCTGGCTCGGGAAAATTACCCTAAAGGGGTCGTTCGGGGTTGCTGCGAAGGGCGGACGTAGAATGCTGCGACCGCTCGCAAAGCCGCTCCCCTTCGTTTCTCACTCGTTTTCTCTGAAACAGATAAGTATGTCGACCGTTTCCACTGAAAAAAACTCTGCGGACCCTTACTTCCAAGCTCTCTTTGCAGACCGCATCGGCGGCGCGAACTATGGCAAAGACACCGAGATCTACAAGTTCGAGAAGATCAAACGAGCGAAACGCAAAGCACTGGCGGATCATCCCGAGCGAAAATTGTTGGACTTCGGCATCGGTGAAAACGATTCGATGGCCGATGAGTCGATTCGCAAGGTGATGAACGACGAAGTCAACAAGCCCGAAAACCGTGGCTATTCCGACAACGGCATCGCCCAGTACAAAGAAGCGGCCGCTCGGTTCATGAAGCGGCAATTTGATGTCACGCTCGACCCGGTGACGCAGATCAACCACTGTATCGGCAGCAAGCCTGCGTACGCGATGTTGCCAGCGTGTTTCATCAATCCCGGCGACGTCACGTTGATGACGGTGCCCGGTTACCCGGTCGCGGGGACTCATACTCGCTACTACGGCGGCGAAGTTTTCAAGTTGCCGCTGCTGGCCGAAAACGGCTTCCTGCCCGATTTTGACGCTGTGCCTGATGACGTTTATCGGCGAACCAAGTTGTTGGTGCTGAACTACCCCAACTCTCCCACCGGACGCACCACGACCGCAGAGTTTTATGAGAAGGTCGTCGCGCTGGCGAAGGAAAAAGAGTTCGTGGTCGTTCAAGACGCCGCGCACGTGATGTTGACGTTTGATGGAAAGCCCCTGAGTTTTCTGCAAACCCCGGGCGCGATGGATGTCGGTGTCGAAGTCCACTCGATGAGCAAGGGCTACGACATGATTGGTTGGCGAATGGGATTTGTGTGTGGCCACCCACGCATCGTCTCCGCCTTTGCCGATGTCAAAGACAACAGCGACAGTGGTCAATTCATGGCGACTCAGAAAGCTGCCGCTGCTGCACTGGACGACGATTCGATTCCTCAGCGAATCAACGCCAAGTACCGTCGTCGGCTCGAAAAGTTGGTCGCGACGCTGAATGAGTGTGGCTTCGAGTGCGAGATGCCGGGCGGCACCTATTTCCTCTACACCAAATCGCCCAGCGGAACAAAGTCGGGCGAAACGTTTGCCAAGGCCGAGGATGCGACTCGCCATCTGATCGAGCAATTCGGGATCGTCACGGTGCCTTGGGACGATGCCGGATCCTTCTTGCGGTTCAGCGTGACCTATGTTGCCGGGAGCGAAGCCGAGGAAGATGCATTGATGCAAGAGACCAAAAAACGCCTCGGCGACGCCGGGTTGGTCTGGAAGTAGTTTTCTAAAATAATGAATACCGAAGCCGCAGAATCGTCATGATCTGCGGCGTCGGAGTGATGAAATAACGAAAAAAGCCACCCACATTCAATGTGGGTGGCTTTTTTTATTGTGACGTTTGCAACCAACGCTGGCTGTTTCGGAGAGCGATCGTGTCGCAACCGGATACCAACGGCCTTGAGTCGCGCGTTATTCTCGGTCCTCGGAATAGCGGTAGGGAGCTGCAAATCGCAGCGATGAGCCGTGAGCCGTAAGGCACCGGGTAATGCGTGGGGCCGGCCGCTCACGCGCGAGCGGCGTCACTAAATCAACAGGCCTCTAGCGCCGTCGGCTTACGATGGGCAATCAGATCAAACTAAACAGACTGCTTTAGGCTTTGGCGCCGGCAGCTTTGACAAGCTTGCTCAGGCGGCTCTTGGTGCGTGCCGCTGCGTTGCGGTGAATCACGTTCTTGCTGGCAGCTCGATCTAGCTTTTTGACTGCCAATCGGAAAGCCGCTTGTGCCTTTTCGCCATCGCCAGCAGCAGCCGCTTCGCGGACGATGCGAATCGTTGAACGCATGTTGCTCTTAAACGAACGGTTGAGCAAACGTTGTTTTACGTTCTGGCGAAGTCGTTTTTTTGAACTTTGGGTATTTGGCATCTTCGGTTTATCGCGCTCTCGTGGGCGTCCATCATCGGAAACTAGGGAATTGAAGGCTCGGTAGTATGCCAAGCTGTCTGCCATCTGTCCATAGTCAACTTTTCAGGTGAAAATCAAGCTATGAACAGCATGGTGTATTTGATCGGTGCCGGCCCAGGCGATCCAGGGCTTTTGACGTTGCGGGGGGCCGAGCTCCTGTCTCGCAGTGATGTCGTTTTGTATGACGGGCTGAGCAATGTCGAATTGCTATCGCATGCCCCTTCGGCAGAGCACATTTGCGTCGGAAAGCATGGCCAGCAAAGGATTTGGCGTCAGGGCGAGATCATCGACGAGATGCTCAAGCACGCTCGGAACGGTCGCATCGTCGCTCGGCTCAAAGGGGGGGATCCAGCCGTTTTTGCCCGCACCGCCGAAGAGGTCGACGCGTTGGCCGAGGCCGGGATTTCTTATGAAATTGTTCCCGGAATCACGGCCGCGTTGGCCGCCGGATCGTATGCCGGGATCCCAATTACCCACCGAAAACTTGCCTCGGCAGTCGCTTTGGTTACTGGACATGAGGAGCCGGGGAAGACCGAATCGGCTCTCGATTGGCAGGCACTGGCCCATTTCCCTGGCACC
>CAXBHV010000321.1:0-6930 GCA_963974855.1 uncultured Rhodopirellula sp.
CGTGTAGACATCGGATAGGTCATTAACATATTGTGGGCTAGTCATACAACAATATTTATTCCATTTGTCTTATATTTGAGTGAAATTTATCAGCCGCCCAATCCACCCGAAGAATTCGCAAAACTTGATCCCGTCGGAGCACGGATTTGGGCACAGTCTCGCGGCCGATACGAGTACGTACGTCAATCGATCGTCGATCATCTGCAACATAAGAACAACGGTCGACGTGTTGTGATTCGTCGTATTGAACATGTCTTGCCTGGGTTCATTGAAATGGCCAGCGATCCCATTCCGCTTGATGATCCTCGATTGTATCGGGTATTGCGTGACCAGGCATTTGATCCAGAGCAAAGCACCGAAGCGTCAAGCAACCTGCCGGAGGCGATTCCGGCGCCGAAGAATGTTGAGCCTGACGCCGCGGCGAGCGACCCCAGCGTAAGTGAAACCGAAACATCACCGCCGGTGCAGTCACCCAAGGCTGACGCCCCCAAGAAAAGTGATCCGAGTCCTGAGGAAAACAGTGACGAGAAATCGCCGCAATCCGACGACGAAGCAGACGGCAAACAATCCGAGCCTGTAGCGGAGGCCAAGGAATGAACGGACGAACGGTGATCGAGCTTTTCAAAGCGTGGGTGTTGCAGTTGGTTGCGGCCTGGGATCGTTTCTGGTTCACGCCGCGGTATCCGCACGTGTTGGGCATCTTGCGAATCGTGACCGGCGGCATGCTGTTCTATTCGCATCTCGTGCTTGCGACTCAGCTTGGAGATTTCCTTGGCGATCATGCCTGGATCAACAATGCCACCGCCGTACAGTTGCACGATGGTGCGTTTGGCGTCTCGGATATGGGACGCAGCTATCTGTGGCATCTAAGCAACCCGTTGCTGCTGTGGTTGCATCATGGGGCAACGCTGTTGATCACCGCGGCGTTTGCCATTGGGTTTATGACACGCGTGACAGCGCCGGCGGCTTGGTTTTTACAACTGATGTATATCCACCGTTTGACGGGAACCCTCTTTGGGCTCGATCAAATCGTGACGTACATGGCGATGTATTTGATGTTGACTCCGAGCGGCAGCTGTTTCAGCGTCGATGCATGGCTCCGCGAACGTTTTTCAGAGCGTCGTAAATCCAGTCGGAAATTGGCTTGGCTGTTGCCTGAGAATCGCGCCAGTATCGCCACCAACGTGGGAACGCGGTTGTTGCAATTGCACCTCTGTGTGATCTATTTGTTTGGCGGTTTGGCCAAGGCTCGTGGTGAGCTGTGGTGGGACGGGACAGCGGTTTGGTTCGCGGTTGCCAATTATGAATACCAATCCATGAACATGATTTGGATTGGAAACTATCCAAGGATCTTCTCGGCACTAACGCATCTGACCCTGTTTTGGGAAGTGTTTTATTGCGCGTTGGTGTGGCCGCGAATCACTCGGCCCATCGTCATCGCCATTGCAGTTTTGGTGCATGGCGGGATTGCGGTGTCGCTTGGAATGGTGACGTTTGGTTTCATGATGATCGTAGCAAACTGCATTTTCATCGAACCAAAATGGTTGCTGTGGCGATCCGCATCGGACCTTTCCGATGTTTCACCCGTGCCCATCCGTGATGAATTGACGGGCAAGGACGTTGTGCGTGAGGAAAGTGCTGTGGATGATTCGGATCTGCGGCAGCGAGAAGAGAAGCTTGCTGAGGATAAAGAGAAGCTGAAGCAGCGAGTAGAAACGCTCAAGAAACGCGAACGCAAAGTCCGCCGAGCCGCGAAGAAACTTCGCGATCGTGGGGCAGGCGATCACGATGACCTTTCCGAGTTGGACGAACCGCTCGAGTTGGATTAATACGCGGGCTCGATTAATACGCTTCGGGTTGACTCCATGCAACTCGCAGTGTCTTGAACAATATCTTGATGTCCAACCACAGCGACCAATTACGGATGTAGCGATGGTCCCAATCGACACGACGTTCCATCTTGTCAATGGTGTCGGTCTCGCCGCGACAACCGTTCACTTGCGCCAATCCTGTGATACCCGGTTTCACCTTGTGGCGAAGCATGTAGCCGCGAATACGGCTGCGATATTGTTCGTTGTGAGCCGATGCATGAGGGCGTGGTCCCACCAGCGACATTGTGCCTGCGATCACGTTAAATAACTGTGGCAATTCGTCCAGACTTGTGCGGCGGAGGATGTTGCCGAGTCGGGTCACGCGTGGGTCTCCCTTGGTCGCTTGTTTTACGACTGCACCGTTGTCGCAAGTACGCATCGAGCGGAACTTCCAAACCAAGATTTCTCGTCCATCCAGTCCGTAGCGTCGTTGCCGGAAAAAGACGGGACCTGGAGAGGTCACCTTCACGGCAATCGCGATGGCCAACATCGGGATTGCCGACACGACCAATGCAGCGGTGGCAATCGCAACGTCCGTCAATCGCTTCACGACACCATCGACACCGAACAATGGATTCTCAAACACGCTGACCGCAGGAATGCCTCCCATGCTGGTCCAACGTGAGTGCAGAAGTTCGAAAACAAAGAAATCCGGGACGATATAAACCGATGCGGTCGAGTCACTGAATTGTTCAAGCAGAAAGCGAATTCGGTCTTCTGCACGCATCGGCAGTGTGATGAAAACGGTGTCAATTTCGCCGTCGCGAGCTTTTCGCACCAAGTCGGTCAGGTCGCCCGTAAGCGAATATTCGCTACTTGAGTCTTGTTCAGATCGCAGTTCGTTTCGATCGTCAAAAAAGCCAACCATTTGGAAACCGAGCGATGGATCGTGATCCACATTGTCGGCCATTTGGATGCCCAGTTCGTTGAGTCCCGCGATCGCAATTCGGCGTGTGCCGATTCCGCGTTGCAACAAACCTTGTTGGATGATTCGCAAACACATTCGCCCCAATCCAATCATCGTCGGCGCCAGGATGATCCAGCAAAGCATCACTGAACGTGCAAATTCTTGACCATAACGAGTCGCAAACGCTAACAGCGCAAGCACTAAAACGGTCATGCTCCACGCACCCACGATGCTGGACATTTCCATATTGGCCGAACCAGCGTGCGACTTGCGGTAAAGTCCCGTCAAATGACCCGTCAACAAGAATACGATGACGGCAATCAATCCCATCGCCAGGGTCGTGTCGTCGACCCAGCCACGTGCGATCCACTTGACGGCCGCCAAGGAAGCGATCACGCCAGCGGCATCAAGACACGGTTGAAAGAAATCCCACCAATGGCGGTGAGGAAGGATCGGTAACCGCATGAAAACTGTCCGGTCGATTGGAGCGTGTCGAATTTTGTGCAAGCGCGGCAGGACTTGTGAAAGAGAGAGTCCCACACTATCGCGACTGTACAAAACCCTAGCTCAATGTTTTATCGAACCAGTCGAAACCGAGGTCTAACCATGTCGCTTGATGAGTCAAAGCACCACAACTGATTCGCTCTACGCCAGTTGTAGCAATATCCGCGATCGTATCGATCGTGACGTTTCCAGAAGCTTCGAGTTCGACTGCGGAATTCTCTCGGTCGCGAATCGCTACGGCTTCACGCAAGGCGTCGAGCGAGAAATTGTCGAGCAGAATGATGTCCGGATTCGTCGAGATCACATCGCGGAACTGTTCGAGCGAATCGACTTCGATTTCGACCATGTTCGGTGCAACTAGGTGTTCCACGTTCGCACCACGCCACTGGATCGCCTTTTTCGCGGCCGTACTGGCTGCAAGCGGTCCTGACGAATCGCCTGCCAATGCCAAATGATTGTCTTTGATCAAGAACCCATCGTGCAGTCCGCTACGGTGGTTATGCCCTCCACCGCACCCGACTGCGTACTTTTCCAATAGCCGCCAACCGGGAGTCGTTTTGCGAGTATCGTACAGCCGCGATTTTGTCGATGCGATCTCTTGCGCGTATCGCCGTGTTTGCGTCGCAACGCCACACATACGGCTGAGGATGTTCAAAATCGTTCGCTCGCATGTCAATAAATCGCGAGCGTTGCCGGTCAGTCGTGCGATCGGTTGGCCGGCGACCAGTGTCGAGCCGTCTTCTTGTAAACAGGTGACTTCGAGGGACGCATCGAATTCGTCCACGATCCATGCCAGCGTCGCCATTCCCGCACAGACACCTTCGCCGCGAGGCACAATCTCGCAACCGCCTTGGCGATCCGCGTCGATCAAACAGACTGTGGTCCAGTCCATGGCGTCTCGCAGATCTTCGGCGATCGAAAGACGGACCAGCATCCGCAGATCGCTTTCAAGTAAGGCGTCCGCTTCCACGCGGGGATAGTCATTCATTGATTTCGCGTCCAATTGTTCTGTCGCATGTTTGATTCGTGAGGGGGACTGCCGCAACCGCTGCAATCTGTTAACCGACATCCGAAACGTTGTGAAGCATTTTATGTAGCGGAACTCGTCAAGAGTTTCGGGAATTGGGTTCGTTCAACGAAAGTCACGCACGACTTCCGCTACGTTAAAGCACGGCATAAAAATGCTTCATCGCGTTGCGACGCACGGTTTGACCGTGATATGCCCGCTAGCATTGTAACGTTTTTGCAAAAAAGTGGACCAGCCGTCAATTTGGAGCGTTGTTTTCAGGCAATCAGCTGACGGATAATGACGAGACCGCGACGCGATGAGAATTAATCATCCATGAACCCATCCACCCCAACCCCCAAACGACATTCGCCTCTCTTACAGTCCTCGGTGCAATGGACGTTGGCGATCGGTTTGATGGTTTGTTTTGGGGTGTTAGGCGGTAAGATTGCAAGGCAAAGCGGGACGATTCAACCGCAGCCAAATCGCCAGCATGGCGTCAAATTGCTGTGCCTGGATCTGAACAAGGCAGCAGAACACGAATTGTCACTTCTGCCGACGGTTGGGCCTGTGCTTGCCAACCGCATCGTGCGTGACCGTCAGCAGCGGGGACGATTCCAGTCGGTAGATGATCTCCGCCGGGTGCCAGGGATCGGTCCCAAAAAGATCGCCGAAATTGCCGACTACTGCTGTGTCAACATCGAGCCCCCCAAAGACGCGATCGCGGCGAACCATCCTTGAACGCCATCCTCAAACAACGTGAATTTTGGCGTTTCGCAACCCCGCGAAAACTTACTGTTGGGCGACTCTTTCCTCGCATCCTCTCCAATTCCCCAACGCCGTGAACGATTTTTGGGCTGCAAATTACAGCATCTGCGTTTCGTAGCTACGCTCGCCAGAGCGTGGATTGGTGGCGCGCAAATGCGAATCACCACCTTCTGGCGAAGGTAGCTACCAGGAAATTGTTCACGGCGTGGTCGAATTACCCGGAAATTTGGAGTTGGGGGGCATTCAGGGCACCATCGTCGCTTGGGGCGTTCTTCGTTACAGTTAATCGATCAACGCATGTCATCATGACCGCCTCCGGAACCATCCATGACGTCCCCTTCGAAAAAACTTCCACCCGCCGAATTTCATCTCAACCAGCCCTTTCCGCCTGCCGGTGACCAACCGCAAGCGATTGCCGAGTTGACTCGCGGGTTCCTCGCCGGGCGGTCCGCCCAAACCTTGCTCGGGGCGACCGGTACGGGCAAGACGTTCACGATGGCAAACGTGATTGCCAACTTGGGCCGCCCTGCTCTGATCCTCAGCCATAACAAAACACTTGCCGCCCAGTTGTACGGCGAATTTCGTGAGTTCTTCCCCGAAAACGCCGTTCACTATTTCGTCAGCTACTACGACTACTATCAACCCGAAGCCTACATCCCGCAGCGCGACGTCTACATCGAAAAGGATTCGTCGATCAATGAAGAGATCGATCGGCTGCGTCTGGCCACGACCAGCTCGCTGGTCAGCCGCCGCGATGTGGTGATCGTCGCGTCGGTCAGCAGTATTTATGGTTTGGGGTCGCCGGAGGATTACAAAGAGCTGATTGTTTCGCTCCATAAAGGAGAGAAGACGCGACGCGATCACTTGTTGCTCAAATTCGTCGACGTGCTTTATGAACGCAATGATGTGGCGTTTGAACGCGGCAAGTTTCGTGTCCGTGGCGACAGCATCGAGTTGTGGCCTAGCTACGAAGAGTTCGCTTATCGGATCGAAATGTGGGGCGACGAGATTGAACAGATTTCGCTGATCAAACCCGTCTCGGGCGAAACGATCAAAACGGTCGATAGTCTCTATATCTATCCCGCAAAACACTTTGTCATGCCGGAGAAACGAATTCAAAGTGCGATTCGCTTGATCCGAGAAGAATTGGCTCAACAAGTCGAACTGTTTCAAGAGCGTGGCAAGTTGCTCGAGGCTCAGCGAATCTCGGCTCGTACGCGATTTGATTTGGAAATGCTCAGCGAAGTCGGTCACTGTCCGGGGATTGAAAACTACAGCCGTCCGTTGTCCGGAAAACCGCCCGGCTCGACACCCGATACGCTGTACGAATTTTTTCCTGATGACTTTATTACATTTGTCGACGAGTCACATGTCACGGTTTCGCAAGTCCGAGCGATGTACGCGGGTGACCGCAGCCGCAAAACGACGCTGGTCGAGCACGGTTTCCGCTTGCCGAGCGCCCTAGATAATCGACCGCTCAAATTTGAAGAGTGGGAAGAGCGAACCGGGCAAATTTGTTTCGTCAGCGCGACGCCCGCCGAATACGAATTGAATCGCACAGGCGGCGAAGTCGTCGAACAGATTATCCGTCCCACTGGATTGCTCGATCCCGTCGTCGAAGTGGTTCCCGCACGAGGTCAAGTGAACCACTTGTTGGAAGAGATTCGCATTCGCGCGGAAAAGAATGAGCGTGTGCTCGTGACCGCACTGACGAAGCGATTGGCCGAAGACCTTTCGACGTTTTTCCAAGAAAAAAACGTCCGCTGTCGTTGGTTGCACAGTGAGCTCAATGCGTTTGAGCGTGTCGATTTGCTGCAAGAACTACGCACCGGTCGCTTCGATTGTTTGGTCGGAGTCAACTTGTTACGTGAAGG
>CAXBHV010000322.1:0-6929 GCA_963974855.1 uncultured Rhodopirellula sp.
GATCGAAAACCCAATGCGATCGTCGATTCAGGAGAAACGATGGTGCGGCGAATTGCCCAAGCAGCCGGGGGGGCTGGGAAGCTTGGAGAACGCGAGCTTTCGATTGAACTCGCTCGATCGGCGAACCGGTTAACGCAGCTCAATCCCACCTCGGACACCTTTCAACGCGCCTCGGAAGTCGCGAGAAATGCGCAAGGTGATTCGACGGCCTATGCAGTTTTGTTGGCAGCATTGCTCCGCGCGAAAGGAGTTGCATCGCGAGTGGCCTTCGGTTTTCGATATCAAGAATCACCCTCACCACGCATGGTTTATCACGCCTGGACGCTGGCTCACGTTGATGGAGATTGGTTGCCACTGGATGCGACAACCGGCGGGATTGCTGCGGCCGATCGATTGACGGTGTCTACAAACAGCCTCAGTGACAGCGATATTGGCGAAGCGATGAAACCGGTGCTGGATTTTCTCGGGACGTACGAAATCGACATCGTTGCGTCGGCGACGCGATATTAATCCGCATTGCATTTCTTGTCCGGCTCACTCGCCCTTGGCAATCTCGAGGTGCTTTGCGACTGCCGCTAGCAACGAATCAATGGTTTGAGCTTGGATCGCGTGAGGCGGCTTCCAGTCAAACCATTCCGCCGAATCATGTTCGGTTAACACCAGGTTCGGTTTTTCAGCCAAGTAACCGAGAAAGTACTGAACCGTTTTCTCGAAAACTTGCGACCCGGTTTTCTTGTACGTCACGGGGTAGCGTATCTCGAATCGAAATTCAGGGTCGATTTCGATAACGCTGGGGTCGATGCCGGTTTCCTCTTGCGTCTCACGAATCGCAGTCTCCTGAAACGATTCATCCGCTTCGCAGTGGCCCTTGGGAAGATCCCACCGCTTGGGATGTCGCATCAGCAAGAATTGGGGATGGGGACCTTTCCGCATTAGTAGAATGCCAGCAGCACTTACGCCGCCGTCGGAGGATACTTTCATGGGGTTATCGTTTCTTTGTGGTCCAGAGAAGGTTACAACAGAGAGAGCCGCATTTCGTAACGCGGTTTTTTGCTAACGTATCTTAAGCTGGGTTTCGAGCTATCTGAATCGAGTCTGGTATCCAAAGTTTCTTGTTAAAACAGACGGAATTGCATCGACATGAAAATTTACACACGTACGGGTGATGCCGGCAGCACGGGTCTGTTTGGTGGGCCGCGAGTCGCAAAAGACGATGATCGTATCGAAGCTTATGGGACGGTAGATGAGCTCAATGCGAGTATCGGCTTGGTTCGCTCGGCGGGTGTTTCGCAGGCGATGGATTCACAGCTTTGCACGATCCAGCATGCATTGTTTGCGATTGGGGCCGAGTTGGCGACACCCAACCCCGACGAGCATAAGATGCGGATCATTGATGATGTGCATGTCAAACAGCTCGAGGGATGGATTGATCAACATGAATCGAAGTTGGCTCCGTTGAAAAATTTTATCCTGCCTGCAGGTGTGGCTGCGGCAACCCATTTACACTTGGCACGGTCCATTTGTCGTCGTGCTGAGCGTCGCGTGGTGACGTTGGTCCGGCGCCACGAGGCCAGTGTGTCCGAAGAATTGATCGTGTATCTGAATCGACTGAGCGATTTTTTGTTTGTGCTCTCGCGTGTGGCCAATTTCGACGCCAACGTGGATGACGACCCGTGGCAGCGGCCCGAGTAAGATAGCGGCGCGAGTAAGATAAGTGCGGGGCACCCGCAAAAGGGGCGTTCAGGTCGCTTGTTCAGTGATTTTTACGGCTGACTCGTCCATTTTCATGGGGACGGTCGCCATGACTTCAGACCGCTGGTGGGGTGTGCTCACCAGTGTACAATGTGACCATCACGGTCGGAGAACCGTAGTTGGTTTGGGATTCAAGTATTAGCGAGGTATCGTTGTGAAGAAAGTCGAAGCAATCGTCCGTCACTTTAAGTTAGAGGACGTCAAAAATGCCTTAACCGACCATGGCGTTCACGGCATGACCGTTAGCGAAGTGCGTGGCTTTGGGCGGCAAAAAGGGCATACCGAGATTTATCGAGGTACTGAATATGCAATCGATTTCGTCCCCAAAGTGAAGATCGAAGTGATCTGCACCGACGAAAATCTACAAATGGTTGTCGACACTATTTTGCAGACCGCTCAAACGGGACAAATTGGTGATGGAAAAATCTTCGTTACCAATCTCGAAGAATCGATTCGAATCCGTACTGGCGAACGTGGTGAAGACGCACTTTAGTGTTCCGTGCCCCCGTTATCGGGGGACACTGATCAGGCTTGATGATCGACACCGAGGCGGAAGGTGATCGACTAACAGTCTCGAAGAGCTGCCGCGTCACTCATTGCGGCTGCTAAAAACTTCAGAATTCCTCGCGGCCGGGCGTCGATGATAGGTCCCTTCTTTTCCTGCAAGGCCCATGGCTGCAAGCACTTCATTACGCCCTGTTGTTATTCGCTGCCGCCAGCGTCTTCGTGAGGGCCGAGCGAAAGCTCAACTACAACACGAGTCGGGTTCGCAAGGAATCCTTGTCTCCGCCAGACTCGCGGACCTCTATGACGACATCGTCCTCGACGTGTGGAGCGATGCGCTCGAGCAGTGCGACGATGATCAAGCCGCCAGCGGATTGGCGTTGGTTGCACACGGGGGATTTGGGCGGCGTGATCTTGCTCCCTATTCGGATGCGGATCTGATGTTGTTGACGACGCGGAACTCCGAACATCTTGCCAATCGTGTTGCCGCCAATTTGACTCGCGATCTAGTGGATGCTGGAATCGTCGTGGGCTTCTCGATACGGTTGATCAACGAAGCGTGCATGTTGGCGTGGCAAGACCCGGTGGTTTTCACTTCCTTGACAGAGTCGCGGTTGCTGTCAGGCAGTTTGCATGTCTACAGCAAGTACTTCAATACACTGCGACAGGGCGCAATGCGGCGTCACAAGAGGCTGATTCAAGATTGCGTGGCGGCTCGTCGTGAAGAGCGGCGTAAATGGGGCGAGACGAACTATCTACTGCGTCCCAATGTCAAACGCTCGCGAGGCGGATTGCGTGATATTCAACTCATTCGCTGGATTGGGTTTGCGCGTTACGGCGAAACCGATCTCGAAAAGTTGGTCAAGCTAGGCGGATTGCCCGAAGAGGACTACCGCGTGCTGCGTAAAGCGGCTGAGTTCATGCAGCGAGTTCGCAATGAGTTGCATTTCCGTGAGAAGAAGAGCCAGGACGTTTTGGATCGTCCGATGCAAATGGAAATTGCAAAAGCATGGAACTATCCCGGTGAAGAGGGAAAGTTGCCAGTCGAGCAGTTTATGCAGGACTACTTTGAAAACACACGCGCGGTTCGCTATGCGTCGGGCTTTTTTGCGGATGATTCACGGGCCAGACCGCTGGTGTATCACATTTTAGAGAAGGTTTTCTCGCGTACGATCTCCGAAAACATTCGCCTCGGACCTACTCATATCTGGGTTCCCAATGCCCAGCTTGATGCGTTTGCATCCAGCCTTCCCGATGTGTTGCGTTTGATGTTTTTGGCGAACCAGCATCGGCGTCGTATTACCCATCAAACATGGCAAGCGATTCGCTTGGCGATGCAGGAACGTCCCGCATCAGTTCCCGATCCTGATTCGATTGGCGCATTTTTGTCGCTGCTGAGCCGGCCGGGGCGATTGGCGGAATTGCTCCGACGTTTGCATGAGTTGAAAATTATTGAGCAATTCATCCCCGCATTTGAACGGACGCGTGGCTTGCTGCAATTCAATGCCTATCACAAATTTACCGTTGATGTGCATTGCATTCGTTCGGTCGAAGCGGCAACCGATTTGCAAGATCAACCGACGGCGATGGGGCGACGCTATCGACGCTTAAAAGACAAAGGATTGTTGCACCTGGCCTTGTTGATTCACGATGTCGGCAAAGGATACGAGGAAGACCATTGTATCGTTGGTGCGCGTATCGCGTTGGAAACGGCGGAACGATTAGGGTTGGACCATGCGTCGACAGAGACGCTTCATTGGCTGGTCTTAAAACATCTACTTGTCAACGTCATCGCATTTCGGCATGACCTCAGTGATCCTCAGATCGTGCTTTCGTTCGCTGCCGAAGTCGGCTCCATTCGACGACTCGAATTGCTGATCGTGCACGCGGTCGCCGACTTGCAGGCTGTGGGGCCCGATGTTTTGACCGATTGGAAGTTGAACTTAATTGAAGAGCTGTACGTTCGTACGCGACGTTATTTTGATACGGGAAATCTGCCTGGCAGCGAAGATGACCCTGAAATTGATCTGATTCGGGCCGATGTGCAGAAACGGCTTAAGGAGAGCAAGGCTCCGGAGAGTTGTTCGGAATTGTTGCAAACGATGCCTCTTTCGCTTGTGACGCGAAGCGAACCCGAACAACTTGCCCAGCAATTGTGTGATGTGGCCGACAAACTTAATTCAAACAATGAATCGATTTGTCTGGCTTGTTTCGATCCCGTTTTTTCGGCAATGCGTTACACCGTAGTGCGTCGCGAACCACAGCAATCGATTGGCACGTTCGCGCGTGCCACCGGGGCATTCACGACTGCCGGACTCTCGATTTTGCGTGCCCAGGTGGAAACAGTCGGCGACGATTTGGCGTGGGATGATTTTTGGGTCAGTGATCCGTTGTTTCCTGAATGTCCGCCGAGCCATCGCATTCAAGAAATACAATCGCGTGTTTGCAAGTTGCTGGATTCGCCCGGCCAACCGTTGCCGGCTCATCCACGGAAATGGTCGACCCAAAATCGAGAGGGAGACCAAGTCAACGTGTTGCCCACCAAGGTCACGTTTGACAACGACACGGTGGATCGATTCACCATTGTTTCTTTGTTCGCGTACGACGAAGTGGGTTTGTTGTATCGTGTCGCGGCCGCTTTGGCAGAATCAGATGTTGTATTGCACTTTGCCAAGATCGACACGCATCTTGATCAAGTCGCCGACGTCTTTTACGTCTCGGATCGCATGGGCGGTAAGATTGTCGATTCCGAACATATGGCTCGCATCGAGAACGCCATGCTCGCGGCGACCCGCTGACCAACGCATCTCATTCCAAAACCGCTTGCGAAATCAATGAGTGGCTTTGTCGGAGCTTCGTAATTTGTCGTGTTCATGCGGATTACTCGGCTCAGGGAAACCTTTGCGAAAGCAACGAAAGGAGCACGAGGCTGCGGTCTTTTCTCCACCCAAAAAATACATTTTAGTTGCCACCCTCTTGACGCGCGGGCATGCTTGATCGGTACCAAAGTGCCCAGGATGCATATGGGTGCCTCGCAACTCGGATCGACTCGCTGCAAAGGTGTGTGAATCGGGGTGCGGTTATTCGCGAGAGAGATTGTCTTTGTCGCGGTTTCACTTTCCCTTTCAACATGGAAGTTCATTCTATGCGTAAGCGAACTCCCGCTTCATTCGCAGCAATTGCGATGGTTTGTTCCGCAACCCTTGTCGCCAACGTGCACGCTGAAAGCGATCTTGACGTTTTGCTCGATAGTTTATCGTTTGCGGATGCTCCCCTGGTAGGCGACAATCCATCAGCGGATCAAGCAACTCAGCTGATTTCAGATGTGGATCAAGATGCGATCGAGAGTTTGAGCGATCGTACTTCGCCAATTCCACTTTCCAATCCAGAGCCTGCGGACGATCTTGTGCCGGCTCCGGCGCCTGTTCCGCGGTCCGCAGTTGTAGCACCTGTCGACATGTTGCCACCCAGTGACATGAATATGCCCGCACCCATCGTCGCAGCCGATCAGTCGCCGATGTCCTACGGCATGATTGAAGCAGACGCAGGATGCTCGTGTGGGCACCGTAGCTGCAGTGGAGGTTGTGCGGGTCAGGCAGCTTGTGAGCCCGCTTATATCTGCAAGCCGCACGAAGTGCCTATTTTGCCAAGCTCGACACTGCGTCAATATTTTCGTGGCGACCCGTGTAACGCTCACCTTTGGGACGGATACGCGCTCGAGCGTCAGCAGCACTGTGACAAGCATCACAAACATATCCA
The DNA here is from genome assembly GCA_963974855.1 of uncultured Rhodopirellula sp. GTDB lineage: Bacteria > Planctomycetota > Planctomycetia > Pirellulales > Pirellulaceae > Novipirellula. Next base: position 6,016 of record CAXBHV010000322.1, read on the forward strand.
CAACCGATGCGAGTGCAATAATCGCGGTCAATGCGAAAGTTGCGTGCTAGGAAAGCGGAATTTGGCTACACGCCATCATTGTGACGCGGGTTGCGACGGGGCACACCGCTAACGGTGCGTCCCATTTTGATTCGACAATAGCGAAACCCGCCAACTGCGTTGGCGTTGTTGGCGTCATTTGCCGATTCGCAAAAAAAATCTCACCGACGCATGAATCAGGTTTAGTTCCGCCTTCCCTGTAGCCGATAGTAATAGCACCATGGATTGGGAGGGTGGAACGATCGGTGTCATCGTTCCATTTTTGATGGGCCATGGTGAGGCAGGGAGGGCTTCACCATGGCCCTTCTCTTATGCGCTATGAGAACAGTTTCTCAATGATGGTTCCGTTGCGAACCAGCGTGATCGGGCGTCCCGTGCTGGAGTCATATTCGAGCGCGGGGTCGATCCCCAAGTTGTGATAGAAGCTTGCGGCCACATCATCGGGCGTAATCGCTTCATGACGTGGTCCTGCGGCCGTGTCATCGCTTTCGCCAATCACTTGACCACCACGCACCGCACCACCCGCCATCAGCATAAACATGCATCGAGGATAGTGATCGCGTCCCCCTTCGGCACTTCGCTGGTTGATCTTCGGAGTGCGGCCAAACTCGCCGGTTACAAAGACGGCGGTTCGCTCGAGTAATCCACGCTGCTCTAGGCCATTGAGTAGCCCGCTCAGCCCCGCATCAAGCTTAGGCAAGTTGTTTTCCTTCAGCTTGGTAAAGTTGTCCTGGTGAGTGTCCCAGCCGCCGAGTTGGACATTCACTAGTCTTACACCCGATTCGACCAATCGCAGCGCAAGCAGGCAGCTTTGGCCGAACGATTCTTCACCGAATTGTCTCGCGAAACTTTCGGGTTCTTTGCTGATGTCAAAC
>CAXBHV010000323.1:0-6923 GCA_963974855.1 uncultured Rhodopirellula sp.
GTTCCCGCCCAAGCTGCTGTAGGGCGATCGTTGAAGTTGATCCAGATACGACGTGCATCCTTGTTGCGTCGTTACCGTCGTGCCCGATACCGGGTCAACCGCAGTGACTGGGCGATAGTAGGTGACAGGGGCACGGTAGTACGACGAGCGATAGTTGGTACCAAACAATGCGCCAAAGAAACGTCCCAGTCCTCCCACGCGTGGTTGAGCGGGGACGACAAACGGCGGCGCAACTTGAGTTGCCGGAATCGCCGTGGATGGGGTCGCGTAGGCTGCCGAGTACGATTGCGAAGGCATCGATTGCATTGGATAGGCATTGTTGCCGCCGAAGAATGATGACGTCGGAGCGTTGCCACGCAGCGATTGCGCAAGTGGAACACTACCCGCGGGAATCGGAATCGACGACGATGGTGGGTAGGCTGTCGCGATCGGAGCCGAGGTCCCGTTCATCGGCAAACTATACGAAGTTTGCGCAGTCGCTTGACCTGTGACCGGCATGCCGGTGTAAACCGAAGGATTATTAAACGCATAGGCAGGCCGCTGAGCTTGGTACACACCGCTGATTTGATAGCGAGGTGTTGTTGGCTGGACGAGCGGATTCGAACCGTATGCCGAACTGTAAAGAGGGTTGCTTGGGTAGGCTGCGGCGTAAGGCGATGCGGGTGCATAACCAGCTGAGTAGCCAACCGGAACGGCTCCGTAGTTCGCAGCGTAGGGATAGGCAGCGGTGTACGGCGCATAGCCTGCGGCGTAAGCCGTGGGACGTCCGAAAAGCCAATCGGTTAGGCAGCAAGCAGATGCATCTACTGTCGTAAAGCTAACGGCAGCAAATGTGATTAAAGCGGCTAGGCGTCGTCGTTTCGACATCCAGATTACCCGTGCGTGAGAAACGTGTTCGCTCACACAGACCCAAGTCCGCGCGAGACTACATGAGCAAGTGGACGTCCGAAGCCGCGTTAGGTCAACGTTTCTTGAATGAAGTTCCTTTGAATGGTAAACGTTTCCGGTCAGCTGATAACGGTTAAAACGATCGCAGTGAATTTATTGCCCCCCATCGGTCCGCTTACCGACACCTAGCGTCCTGTGTCGTCGGCGGGATCGTCTGTGATTTTGCCTCTGCAAGATCGAGTCACGAAGCGATGCCAGGTTGCCGATGTCGCGGTAGCTAAGCTCGCCAAGGGGGTGGGGGAGATAGGTTCGACCAGAGCCTGAAGCGATTCAACATGCCTGCACCTTCTAGCAACGGCAGTTACCGTTTTGTCGGGTGCGTCTCAATTCCACTTTGGCGGAATGAGATCAGCAATTTGGCGACCCGAGCGACGGCAGAGCAGTCTCGCCACGGAGGCCCCTCCAAATGCAATACGGTTGAATCCCCAAACGAATGGCAATCTGGCCCGCCCGCTCCTTTGACTTCGTTCTGCCAAGCTGACACGAAGAGACCGTCGCGAACTCATCCCAAATTGGCGTTATGATACGTAAGTCTTGCAGGTTAAAGTACTTGCGGACATTTTTGCAGGCGTGGCACACGGGTTGCTCTCCAGAGGAGCCAACCGGCTGGCTGCTGCCACCGTTGCAGACTTACGTTCATCCGCAAAGCAGGCGTGTCGTCTTTCCTCGTTGCAAGACCGACTGCTTCCTTCGCGGCAGAATCTCACTTTCGACCACATTCCTTTACTTTGTTGTTGTTTGGCTCTCGTGCCCCTCTACGGGGACAAAACCAATCGGCAGCATTCATTAGACGAAACCACAGGAGAAAAACGTCGTGGCAAAGCAAATCGTTTTCGACGACGATGCACGCGGGCCATTGTTGGCCGGTGTCAGCAAATTGGCGCGAGCCGTCCGCAGCACCTTGGGACCTCGCGGTCGCAATGCAGTGTTGGACAAAGGCTGGGGCTCACCCAAAGTCACCAAAGACGGTGTGACTGTTGCTGAAGACATCGAATTAGACGATCCGTTTGAGAACCTTGGGGCTCAACTCGTCAAAGAAGCCGCTAGCAAGACCAATGACGTCGCTGGCGACGGCACGACCACGGCAACGGTTTTGGCCGAAGCAATCTTCCGTGAAGGCCTGAAAATGGTCGCCATGGGCGCCGACCCAATGGCCCTTTCCCGCGGTATCGCCAAAGGCGTTGATGCCGTTGTGGCTCATATTGGCAAACTGTCCAAGCCAATCGACGAGAAAAGCAAGAGCGACATTAGGCAAGTCGCAACCATCGCTGGAAACAACGATCCCGAAATCGGCAACGTGCTTGCCGACGCGTTCACTAAAGTGGGTAAGAACGGCGTGATCACGGTCGAAGAAGGCCGTACGAACGAAACCACCGTCGACGTTGTTGAAGGGATGCAGTTCGATCGCGGGTTCCTGTCGCCTCACTTCGTCACCAACCAAGACGAAGTTTCGGTGGAACTCGAGGATTGTTACGTCCTGCTCTTCGAAGAGAAGATCAGTGCGAACAAGAAGATGATTCCATTGTTGGAAGCGGTCAGCAAATCGAAGAAGCCTTTGCTGATCATCGCCGAAGACGTCGAAGGCGAAGCGTTGGCAACATTGGTTGTCAACAAGATGCGTGGCATCTTGACCGTCTGTGCTGTGAAGGCACCTGGTTATGGCGATCGTCGTAAAGCAATCCTCGGCGACATTGCTGTGTTGACCGGCGGAAAGGCGATCTTCAAAGACCTCGGTATCGATCTGGAAAGCGTCAAGCTGAGCGACCTTGGCCGTGCCAAGAAGATTCGCATCACCAGCGAAGCGACCACCATGGTTGGCGGTGCTGGCAAGAAGGCTGATATCGAAGGCCGTGTTGAGCAGATCCGCCGCGAGATCAGTAACACTGACAGCGATTACGATCGCGAGAAGTTGCAAGAGCGTTTGGCGAAGCTCGCCGGTGGTGTTGCTCAGATCAGCGTCGGTGCTGCGACCGAAACTGAAATGAAAGAGCGCAAAGCACTGCTTGACGATGCTCGTGCAGCTACCCAAGCCGCACTCGAAGAAGGCATTGTTCCCGGTGGCGGAACCGCACTGCTTCGTTGCCGTGGCGTTGTGGAAAAATTGGAAAAGGAAACCGAAGGCGATCAAAAGCTGGGTGTCCGAATCATTCGTAACATCCTGGATCAGCCTCTGCGTGCGATCGCCAACAACGCCGGCCTTGATGGTGCCGTTGTGGTTAATCGCGTACTGCAGATGAAGGGCAAACATGACGGTTACGATGCGAACGCCGAGGTCTATTGTGATCTCGTTGCCGCTGGAATCGTTGACCCCGCCAAAGTGGTTCGCACTTCGCTAACCAACGCGGCAAGCGTCGCATCACTGTTGTTGACCACCGAATCGTTGGTTGCCGAAATTCCGTCTGAGGAAGAAGAAGGCGGCGGCGATCACGGTCATGACCACGGTATGGGTGGCATGGGCGGAATGGGCGGCGGCATGCCGGGCATGGGCGGAATGGGTGGCATGGGCGGAATGGGCGGCATGATGTAATGCATCGGCCTCGCATCGAGATTGGGATCGCGACCGGGCGTAACTGCATTCGGCTGCGGTCCCCCGGCGAGGCACGTTTTTTTCCTGCACAGAACCCCTTTGGCTCTGTCCTCCTGTTTCAGCAAAACCTTTTAAACACAACTCTCAATACAGATAAGAAAATACTATGGCAAAAATGAACCTACGTCCTTTGGATGATCGCATTGTTGTTGAGCCTGTCGAAGCCGAAGAGACCACCGCTGGCGGTATCGTGCTTCCCGATTCGGCTCGTGAAAAACCACAACGTGGTACGGTTGTCGCCGTCGGGCCTGGCAAAATGTTGGACAGCGGAAACCGTGGTGAGCTAAGCGTCACCGTTGGCGACGTCGTGATCTACGGCAAGTACGGCGGAAGCAACATCGAAGTCGATGGCCGCGAAATGAAGATCCTTCGCGAAAGCGACATCTTGGCAAAAGTTCTGTAGTGAACGGCACTTTTGGTTTTTCGCAGTGAGCCGACTTGCTTGGCTCTGCTGCGATAGACGAAACGTCTCAGCGGTGTGTGTGTCACTGCCGCTGATTGCAACAAAACGAACAACAGCAATTTTATTACAGGAATTCACTCGTGGCAAAACAACTGCTATTTGAGGACTACGCGCGAGCTCGCATGTTGGCGGGCGTCGACAAGTTGGCCAATGCGGTCGCCGTAACGATGGGCCCCACCGGCCGCAACGTGATGATCGACAAGTCGTTCGGCGGACCGACCGTAACGAAGGACGGTGTCACCGTCGCTAAAGAAATCGAACTCGAAGATCGCTTCGAGAACATGGGTGCCAAATTGGTGATCGAGGTCGCTCAAAAGACCAGCGATCTCGCCGGTGACGGCACCACCACCGCAACCGTGTTGGCTCGTGCCATTTTCAAAGAAGGTTTGCGGAACATCGTTGCCGGTAGCAACCCTGCGGCCATTCGCCGTGGGATCGACAAAGCGGTTCAAGCCGCAACCGAGCAATTGATCGAGATGGGACAGCCCGTCAAGAACAAAGAGCAAATCGCCAACGTCGGTGCGATCAGTGCTAACAACGACAAAGTCATCGGCAACTTGTTGGCCGATGCTTTGGAACGAGTTGGCAAGGACGGCGTGATCACGGTCGAAGAGGGCAAGAGCCGAGTGACCGAAGTCAATTACGTTGACGGAATGCAGTTCGACAAGGGCTACATCTCGCCTTACTTCATCAACGACCCAAGCACGATGGAAGCGAGCCTCGAGAACGCTTTGGTCCTGCTTTATGAGAAGAAGATCAGCAACATTCGCGATCTTGTTCCGTTGTTGGAAAAGGCTGCTCAGACTGGCCAACCATTGTTGATCATCGCCGAAGACGTCGACGCGGAAGCATTGACGTTGTTGGTGGTTAACAAGTTGCGTGGCACGCTGAACGTGTGTGCTGTGAAGGCTCCTGGTTTCGGCGACCGTCGCAAAGCAATGCTAGGCGATATCGCGACCTTGACCGGCGGTACGCTGATCAGCGAAGACTTGGGTATCCAACTCGAAAATGTCACGCTTGAGCAACTTGGCCGCGCCAAGAAGGTCACCGTCGACAAGAGCAACACGACTATTGTTGAAGGCAGCGGAAAACGCGGCGACATCGACAAGCGAGTTTCTCAGATCCGTGCTCAAATCGAACAAACCGATAGCGAGTACGACAAGGAAAAATTCCAAGAACGTTTGGCGAAACTGGCCGGTGGCGTTGCCGTCATCAGCGTTGGTGCCGAAACCGAAGCGGAAATGAAGCAAACCAAGGCTCGCTTGGAAGACGCACTGCATGCAACCCGTGCGGCTGTCGAAGAAGGTATCCTTCCCGGCGGTGGTGTGGCGCTTGTGCGTTGCTACGAAGCAGTCGAAGCGGCTCAGAAGAAAGCCAAGGGCGACGAAAAGATCGGCGTTGGTATCGTCTTGCACGCTTTGGATGCTCCGATGCGTCAAATTGCTGACAATGGCGGAATCGACGGCAGCGTTGTTGTTGACGAAGTTCGCCAAAAGGGCGCAACGATCGGTTACGACGCCAACACCGGCGAATACTGTGACATGCTAAAAGCGGGCGTTATCGACCCTGTAAAAGTGGCTCGTACCGCTTTGGCAAACGCCGGCAGTATCGCAGGTTTGATGTTGACGACCGAAGCATTGGTTACCAACTTCGATGCCGATGACAAGGACAAGCGTCAAGTCGAAGGCGTTGTGTCCTAAAGCGAGAGGGGGATTCCCCGCTCGCGGCTAGGAGAGTGTGCTAGTCGATAGCGAAGTGCGGCACGCCTTTTGTTGAAGAGGTCGCCGCACGGGTTGTCGAAGCATAATGATTGATAAGAATCGAATCGGGTCGTCGCCAATAGGGCGGACGGCCTGATTTGATATCAGGACCGGATGGAATCTGGTCTCGGATGCAGCGGGAGTCGCTGTGTTGGCTCGTCTGAATTTTTGTTCTGGATAATGTTGCCGCTGTTATGGCTGAAAAACGCGATTATTACGTCATCCTCGGGGTGTCTCGCACTGTGACCAAACAGGAACTTGATCGCGCTTATCGAAAGCTGGCGATTAAGTACCATCCTGATAGTAATAAAAACGACGAGAATGCCGTCGAGATGTTCAAAGAGGCATCCGAGGCTTACGAAATCCTAAGCGACCCAGCAAAACGCGAACGCTACGACCGCTATGGACACGCTGGTGTCGACGGCATGGCCCATCAGTCGCACGATGTCGAAGATATCTTCGAAGCGTTCGGAGATCTGTTTGGCGGCGGGATGTTTGGCGACCTGTTCGGGTCACGTGGCGGCGGTGGTGGAGGCCGGCGGCGATCGCGTCGCGGTGCCGATATTCGCTGTAACGTAACACTGACACTCGAAGAAGCCGCACGAGGTGTTAGCAAAGATATCTCGTTTCGGCGACGTATTCGCTGCGTGACGTGCGAGGGCAGCGGAGCCGCGCCCGGAAGCAAACCCGAAGCCTGTGCGACCTGTGGTGGTCGCGGGCAAGTGATCCAATCCGCAGGCATCCTGCGAGTGCAAACCGCGTGTCCTCATTGCCATGGCACGGGCCAGCAAATCAGCCAACCTTGTGCCGATTGCCGTGGCGCAGGACTGCAGAACGAAAAAGCTGAGTTGACCGTCGAAATTCCTGCGGGAGTCGATGATGGGATGCGAGTTCGCTTGCAAAGCGAAGGCGAAGCAAGTCCCGATGGCGGACCTCCGGGTGACTGCTATTGCTTCATTTCCGTGTTGCCGCATGCGTTATTCAAACGCGATGGCGTTCACTTGATTCTGCAATTGCCGATCTCGTATACGCAAGCCGCTTTGGGAGCTGAAATTGAAGTTCCGACACTGGATGGACCCGAGTCACTTCGTGTCGATGCGGGAACACAAAACGGTGACGTCTTTACGCTTCGCGGCAAAGGTATTTTGGATCCGCGAGGCGGCCG
>CAXBHV010000324.1:0-6916 GCA_963974855.1 uncultured Rhodopirellula sp.
GAGAAATCTCGCCCGACTGACACTCATTGCCGTATCACTTTATTTCCTGATACCAGATAGAACAACGCTCTCTGCAACTGCCCCTTCGAAGCCGAACATCGTCTTTATCCTTGCCGACGATAAGAATTAAGAATTTGCTGGAAGCGGTATTTTGCCCTTGATACAGAGTATTTATTCAAGAAATACAGCTTTTCGCAGTTCAGCGCAATTTAAGTCGTTTCAGGCAAATTCGGTTGGATTAACTACATATTACTACATAACAAATCATATTTGTTGAAGTCAGCAGTAAATAAATCTCAGATCCGAAAAACCATTCCCCCCCACTAATGATATTAGCCAAACGATTTAGTGCCCTGCAGTTGACGCTCACCGGAAATACTTTTCGAGTTAATCATCCGAGATTAACCCAACTATGAGGTAACAACATGAAAACAATGGATGAGGTGGATCGCATTCATTTACTCAAAGATCTTTGGAAGACCTTTCGAGAAGGGCTAGAAACTCAACTTGATGAGACACTAACAGCGAGAGTGGATACTACAAATTCAGGTCGAATAGATGCAGAGATTCTCTGGAACTCGCTTGAGAGGTGCAAGCATCCTTTAGCCGTTAACCTCGGATGTCACCATCATGACCTCTTCTGCCGGGCAGAGCCCATCACAGGCACTTCTTGGGAATCGATGTCTTCAGTTAACCATGGATGGCTGATGCGTGAATTCATGCTTGATTTCTCAATCACAATGGGAGCTATCCCTGTCGTGATCGGTCAGGTAACTGAACCGCGTCTTCCCAGTGATGAAAAGTATGAAATTCTTTTGGGTGTTGAGTCTGAAATGGGTTCCAGAAACGAAGTTCTACGCGATTTGTTAAAACTCCTCGACGTAAAGGCACGTGTCAAAAATATTGCTATATAATTCGCGAGTATACAAGAAACATATCAATAATTTGAAACGCGATATTGAATTCGTTTTCAACCGCCATGCGAGCGTCCCAACAGATGATCTGTGGTTGATTGCCGGTATTCCATCCTATGCCACCTGGGCTCAGCACACAAATAACCGAATTCATATACCTCGCCAGATCTATACGCTCAGTAAGGTGAATTATAAAAACTATGAACTTACCTCTGTCGTGGATGATTGGTGGAGCTTTGAGGATAGGGACTAAAATAATGTACAAACCTAAAATTGATTGTGCCTATTGCAAGGGAGATCACGAACTTGAAAAATATATTCAGAGATAGACGATCTGACGGACTTTGAAAAGGGCTGACTTGATCCAATTACCGCCGTATCAAGAATCCTCCCTTAAACGCGAAGATGAGTGTTCCAGTTATCCATTATTTGAATTCTCTATCAAGAAAGCAAAACCATGCGGCTCGTTGGAATTGATCTTCACCGGAGAACGGATGGCATGGCAGTGGTCAATGTTTCTGGAGAAGTAGTCTCTTTTATGACAATTGAGTGACGGAACATAAATGTCATTCTCGAATTTCTGTAACCCTTCGCTGGTTATATAAGTTACTCAAGCCAAATATCTGATTAAGAGGTTCTTCAGCTAAAATATTGCCACAGCGGAAGTATCTGCCTTCCGGCTAGAACTACAAACATTCTTGCGTATTGCAAATTATTTTGTATATTAGAGGAATGACTTCAAAAGCTTTCATAGCATGGATTGGAAATACTGACCTCAGGGCGTCGCGGGGGGAATCTCGTGACGGTCCCGGGCCTATTGCAAATGCGGTTACGAAGCGTGAGTTCGACGAGATCCACCTGCTATCGGATCACAAAGCCGCTGATTCCAAGTCGTTTGTGAAGTGGCTCAAAAAAGAGACCGGTACCCAAGCCAACGTCTGGCCGGTGGAGCTGACAGGCCCAACACGATTTGATGAGATCTACGAAGGGGCAATTGGCGTCTTGAAGACGCTGGAAAAAGAAGACATCGATCGGCATCGCACGTTTCATGTCAGTCCCGGGACGCCAGCGATGGGTGCAGTGTGGGTGCTGCTCGCCAAAACACAATACCCAGCAGAGTTAATTGAATCGTCGAAGGAAGAAGGGGTCAGGACGATCTCGATTCCGTTTGAGATCGCAGCGGACTACATCCCAATGCGAGACATCGAAGGCGACGAGGAAATTAGGCGACTCACACAGGGACTACCGCCGGAAGCTCCAGAGTTCACGGAGATCATTCACCGCTGCCAGGTAATGAAAACAGTGATCGCACAGGCCCGGCGTGTCGCAGTCGAAGATGTGCCATTGTTAATTCAGGGCGAATCAGGGACAGGTAAAGAGCTGTTTGCGCGAGCGATCCACGCGTCCAGTCTGAGAGCAGGCAAGCCGTTCGTTGAGGTAAATTGTGGTGCGATCCCAGCCGAATTAGTCGAATCCGAGTTCTTCGGCCACAAGAAAGGTGCGTTCACAGGAGCAAGTGAAAACAAAGTTGGATACCTGGAGACCGCTAACGGTGGCACGCTATTTCTTGACGAGATCGGTGAATTACCGTTGGCAGCACAGGTAAAACTATTGCGTGCGTTGCAGGAGAAGAAGATCACGCGCGTGGGTGAAGCAAAAAGCAAGAGCGTCGACTTTCGTGTTATTGCAGCAACCAATCGGATTTTGCTGGATGAAGTCGCAGCGGAGCGGTTTCGGGAAGATCTTTTTCACCGGCTTGCGGTCGGCGTTCTGAACCTTCCGCCGCTCCGGGAACGCCCGAATGATCTCAATCTTCTGATTGACTACTTTCTAGATCGAATCAATGTTGACCGTACCGCCAGTCCCGGCTGGGAACACAAGAAACTTTCTGCGGGTGCAAGAAATCTTCTGAACCAACATCCGTGGCCGGGCAACATTCGAGAATTATCTAACACGCTTTGCCGAGCCGCTATTTGGTCTGGTGGAATGACTATCGGAACCGAGCAAATTCGCAATTCGTTGTTCCCCGTCAAGCGTGCTTTGCCGGGATATGACTCGATCCTCAACCGCAGTCTGGGTAACGACTTGGATCTGACGGAACTGATCGGCGAAGTGGCTCGCCACTACCTGTCTCGAGCATATGACGAGGCGGACAAAAACAAGTCAGCGGCATGCAAACTTGTGGGGCTTCCAAACTATCAGACGTTCACAAACTGGATGAAGAAATATGGAGTGAAATCGTAATGGCACGCCTGTTGCATTTAGAGCGTTTGTCGAAACCAAATAGCTAAAAAGAACAGCGGCAACGCCAAGGGACAAATCATGCAAGAATCCACTCTTAACAATCCGAACGGAAACAACGGTCCGCACTTCGCAGTCGAAGGTGACTCATCGCGCCTTCACAGCCGCATGACGCTTGAATTGATTGTCACTGACCCGGATGTCTGTTCCGAGTTGCGTGCCCATGAAACGGATGACGAACGGAACCGATACGCGTTGGCCGCCCTGCGCATCGGAGTACACGCGATGCGTCAAGCGGCTGGCGTCATTGATGCGACCTCTGTGCGAGACGAAGTATCGCAGATGTTGAGTTCGCTTCGTGAAGTATTGGCGGAACACTCTGTTCAATGCACAGGCGGCATTTCCAGCTCGCTGAAGGGGTACTTCGATCCCGAGTCTGGCCAGCTGACGCAGCGGTTGGATCGTCTCGTTAAACGTGACGGCGAATTGGATGAACTTCTCAATCGCCATCTCAGCGAAGATGCGTCAACAGTCGCACAGACTCTCGCAGCGCATGTCGGTGATCAAAGTCCATTGTTCAAGATGCTGTCTCCCGAACAGGCCAATGGCTTGCTTGCTTCGTTGAAAGAGGTGATTGGGCTGGCCCTTCAGTCGCAGCGTGACCAGATCGTGAAGAACTTCTCGCTGGACGACAAAACATCCGCATTGTCACGTCTCCTCTCCGCGGTCACTGACGCCAATGGAAAGCTGCGGAAAGGTCTGGCTGACGACGTCGCCGAGGTCCGCAACGAATTCTCGCTGGACAATGAGGAAGGTGCGCTCACACGTCTTGTAAATCGGGTTGAGAAGGCCCAGGAACAAATCTCGGATCAGTTCTCGCAGGATAATGAAGACTCTGCGATGTCGCGAATGGCGAAGCTGCTTGAAACCGTTAATGGCACTGTCAAAGGCAGCCTCACACTCGACGATGAGGCTTCGCCTCTCTCATTGCTGCGACGCCAGTTGCTGGAAGTGATCGGCCAGATCGAGAAGTCAAACAATGAATTCCACACCGAGATACGTGAAACCGTCGCGACGCTGAAGGCTCGTAAGTTGGAGAAGGCTCGTGGCACTCGTCACGGAGACGATTTCCAGGATGCAGTCGGTGAATATGTCGAAGCAGATGCCCGGAATCGGGGCGACGTTTGCGAACGCACCACAAATACGGTCGGACGCATTCCGCGCAGCAAGACGGGTGATTTCGTGCTGACGATGGGGCCAGAATCGGTCGCAGCCGGAGGTGCCATTGCCATCGAGGCCAAGCAGGAACAGGGATACGACCTCAAGTCGGTCCTGGATGAGATCGGGAAGGCTCGCACGAACCGTGACGCCGAGGTGGGAATCTTCGTTTTGTCGAAACTCGTTGCACCAGAGGAAATGGAGCCACTGACCCGATACGGAAACGACATCGTCGTTGTGTGGGATGCGGAAGACTGCATGACCGATGTCGTGCTCGCTTCAGCATTATCGTTGGCTCGTGCTCTGGTGGCTCGTCGCGGCGTCGTTGACAAGGAACGCGCCGCCGATCTGACCGAGTTGGACAAGGCCATGCAACGGATCGCCAAGGACGCCTCTGGGCTGGCCGAGATCATCAAATGGTCAGGAACGATCACCAACAATGGAACGAAGATTCGCGACAAAGCCGAACGATTGAAACAGGACTTGGAAAATCAGGTCGAGCGACTGGACGAACATCTCGGGCGTCTTCGTGCTGAACCAACGATGAGCGCCTAAACGGGAACCCAAAGTATGCCATTGAACGAAAAAGAAACCTGCAAGCAACTGATCGAGCCCAAGCTCGAACCATTGGGCTGGGACGTTGAGGGGCAGCTGCGCATTGGTCCTGGTCGCGTGAACTTCAGCGGCGACAGCGCGGACTCGATGTATGATCCCACTCAGGCGATCATTGCAGATTATCTTTTGCGTTACCGGGGCGTCCCCTTGGCGATTCTGGAAGCCAAGGCAGAGTCGGAAGATGCCGAAGATGCGATGCAGCAAGGGTCGCGGTATGCTGACCGGCTGATGATTCGACATTCGATTGCGACCAATGGTCACGATTGGATTCTGACCGACAACAAGACCGGGGAATACGAATCGCTTCCTGGTCCGCCGTCGCCTCAGGACATCGTCGACCGCATGGGGGTGACGATCGACTGGGATCGCTGGGAGGGAGCGTTCGCCGCTAACTTCCATGTCGATCAAGTGACTCGGAAGAAGACTCGCCCCTATCAGGAAATGGCGATCGCCCAAAGTCTCTGGGAGTTCGCGCAAGGCCGCGACCGTGTTTTGCTTTTGATGGCCACCGGGACCGGCAAGACGTTCACCGTCTTTCAGCTCATTTGGAAGCTGATAAAAGGCGGGGCACTCAATCGGCAGCATGTACTGTTTTTGACGGACCGGAACAGCCTGAAGGATCAGGCATACCGTGCCTTCAATGCGTTCGATGCCAACGAGCGTGTCACCATCGACAAAGCGACCGTTGCTGACGGCAAGCACCAGGTCGGCAAACTGTTCTTCGCCAACTACCAGAACCTCGATGAAGACCTGGACGGGAAGAAGGTCTACCAACATTACGATCCTGACTTTTTTGATCTTGTCATCATCGACGAGTGTCACCGTAGTGGGTTCGGCGACTGGTTTGGAGTGCTGGAGCACTTTGGCACGGCGTTGCAGCTTGGTCTGACGGCCACGCCGCGTGACCTGGAGGAATCCAAGCGACCGCTCACGCCCGAGGAGCAGCGTCGCGACACGTATCACTACTTCGGCGAGCCGATCTTCACGTACAGTTTGAAGCGGGCGATCGACGACGGGTATCTCGTGCCGTACCTGCTCGAAGAACGCGTCACCAACATCGACGAAGATGGCTTCACCGCCGAAGATGGCAAGCGGTACGACACGAAGAACTTTGAGCGTGACATCGTCATCCCCAATCGTACCAAGGCCATTGCCGCCGACTTGTGGGAAGTCTTCGGCAAGTACGATCTGCGAGACGAGAAAACCATCGTCTTCTGTGTGAACGACACACACGCGTCATTGATGGCAGCGGAACTGCGTCGACTTTCCGGCGACACCAACTACGCCGCCCGTATCACGCGATCAGAACGCAACAGCCATCAGCTGGAACGAAACTTTGCCGTCGTCGGCAGCGGGAAACCCCGCGTTGCCTGCACGGTCGATCTGTTGACCACCGGTTTTGATGCCCCCGACGTCAAGAACGTCGTCTTCGTACGGCCGCTCAAGAGTGCCATTCTTTACAAGCAGATGAAGGGTCGCGGCACGCGGCTCTGCGAAGACGTCAATAAACGATACTTCACGATCTTCGACTACTCCGGGGCCAGCGCTCTGGAAGATGCCGAGTTCGACGGGCACCCAGCCAACAAGCAGAAGGGAAACCTGTCAAAGTCCAAGCCCAAAAAGAAAAAGGCCAAAGGCGACGACGAGCCGGAAACACCGAAGCCGGTTGCCGAGAATGTGCATGTCGTCATGTCGACGACCAACCGCAGCATCTCGTTTGGCGACGGTCAGTGGATGCCGTTTGAGGAATACGCTGAGAAGTCGAAGGAATTCATCCAGACGGTATCCAGCAAAGACATCTGTCAACTGCTGTCCATCTGGATCGACAAGAAGAGCCGCAAGGAACTTCGCGAGGAGCTTGGCGACCAGGACATCTATACGTCAGCGTTCCGCCATTATCTGGAACTGCCAGACACGGACGATGTCGA
>CAXBHV010000325.1:0-6911 GCA_963974855.1 uncultured Rhodopirellula sp.
GGCCCGTTAATGACGTGCCTCGGTTAACGCAAAGGTGTCAACCAGAGACACGCTTTTTCGCAGCTGCGAACGGGTTAACAGAGAAGATTACGTTTGGCGACCATCCAGCGGTGTCCGGAATCGGCGGCACTCACTGTCGCCGGGATTCCGCCGACGCCGAGTCGAGCGTTTGAAATTAAAAACATCGATCATCCGACTACTCTGAGAAACCCAGCTGCGGGGTGCAAAAAGTGCGCTCCGACCCTGATTTAGCGGGTATTTTCGCGAATTTCTCGATTGCCAGCTTTCGCAACATCTACACCTCACTGATGCCTGTCATCGCCCGCTCGACCGACAAGGAACTGGCCCGCCAGGTGAGCTACCTGAAAGCCGAGAACCAGATTCTGCGGAGCCGGCTGCCGGCCAGAGTCAGTTTAACTCAGCGTGAGAAGAATCGCTTGGTCCGGTTCGCCAAGAACCTTGGATCGACGATGAATGAACTGGCACCGTCCATTCGGACTCGAGGAACGGACTGTTCCTTTGGTGATGCGTGCTAAAGCTGACGCTCGCGTCCAAGATTGGCTGTGCGACCAAATTTAGCAAACTCCAACAATCAACTCGGAACGTTGTTTTTGCACACGGCGGCCTGGAGGCCCTACGCTTGCCTGACGACTATTTCCGTGATGCCGGGCGGGTAGTTCGCGGACGTGCTAAATTGGCGGCACATCGGTTGGCGATCGTTTTGACGAAGGGGATTGAATATGGATCGAGATGAAGCGATTCGGTTGTTGCGGAGTGGGAAAGACGGAATCAGGAAATTCAACACCATCCGTATGGATGAAGTAGTTGATGGTGTAACGACTCTACTCGATCTTCGCAGTGTGGACCTGAGTGGATTAAACTCTGCCGGCTTGTTTCTGTATTTAGCTGACCTCAGCGATGCAAACTTGAACGGAGCCCGTCTTCCTGAAGCTTGTTTGGTAGGTGCTGATTTGAGGCAAGCCAACCTAACGAATGCTGTATTTACATATTCGAGTTTTGAAGTGGCAAATCTTACTGAAGCGCAATTGACAAAGGGGGTTTTTGAAAATTGCAAATTTGCAGGCACCAATCTCAGTAGAGCCAACCTGTCTGAAGCTAATTTTACGTCAGCTTATTTTGGTACTGCTAATTTTAAATCCGCAAAACTTTATAAGTCATGCTGGGATCGCGTAAGGATAAACCAGATCCAATTAGATGATGTTGACCTGCAAGATGTTCTAAGTCTCGAAACCGTAACACACAAAAGCCCGTCCTCTATCGGGATAGACACCTTCGTCCGTTCCGGCGGCCAAATCCCCGAAGCCTTCCTTCGCGGTTGCGGTGTTCCCGACTCGTTCATCACGTTTCAACGTTCGCTAGTAGAGAACCCAATTGAATTCTATTCCGTTTTCATTTCGTACAGCCACGCGGATAAGTCATTCGCCGACCAATTACACGATCAACTCCAAGGCCGCGGAATTCGGTGTTGGATAGACGATCATCAAATCTTGCCCGGTGACAATATCTACCGCGAAGTCGACAAGGGCATCCGCGTCTACGACAAGGTGTTGCTCTGCGCGTCGAAGAATTCGCTTGGTAGCCCTTGGGTGAACCGCGAAGTTGAAACGTCGATCGAACGCGAAATGAAGCTTTACAAAGATCGCGGCCAAGAAGTGTTGTCGATCATACCGTTAAATCTCGACGGGACCCTATTTGAGTGGGATGGCCCCCATGCCGCCACACTTCGCAAACGGTTGGCGCCGGAGTTCACGGGTTGGGAATCGGACAACGCCAAATTCGAACGCGAGTTTGAAAAAATCGTGAAGGCTCTTCGGTCGGATGCCGGAGCACGCAAGGCAACGCCGGAACCGAAATTGTAAGGGGCTGTTGCAGTGGACAGGGATGAAGCGATCGAGTGGCTACGGGGTGGGTGAGGCCACGAGATTCAGATAGGACTTGCTAGCAAATTGCCGAATGCTTACCATTTCGTTTCAGAATCGATCCTTCGAATCGCTTAACATACGGTGGCGACCGTCGGGGTCTAGCATAACAAAGCAGGGGGAATATTGTTGATTAACAAGAAAGTTATTTTTGTTGCGTTTGCGATTGAGGATGAACGCCAACGGGATTTTTTGAAGGGGCAATCCCTATCACCGCGAGCACCATATGAATTTATTGATATGTCAGTGAAGGAGCGTTACGATAAAGATTGGAAAGCTCGCGTCCGGACGCGAATCAAACGCTCAGACGGCGTCATTGCTTTAATCAGCGAAAGTTCTCTTACTTCAAGTGGACAGAAATGGGAAATCGAGTGTGCGAAAGAGGAAAACAAACCTATCCGCGGTATTTGGGCGTATACAAATGACCGCACCGACGTTGTTGGCGTTGCAACGTTCGTTTGGAGTGACAAACACATTTGCGATTTTATTGACTCGTTGTGAGCGGACGAACCGATGCGTAAAGCTTTAATAGTGGGGATAGATTATTACGACAGCATCGGCTCGCTCAGTGGTTGTGTAAATGATGCATATGCCGTGAAGGGTGCACTAGAGCGGCATGCGGACGGCACCGTCAATTTTGTCACGCCGAAGCTGATTGTGGGCACAAGCGCGACTGAACGCGTTGACAAGACCTCGCTAAAAGACGCTGTTCGCGAACTCTTTGCCAACGACTCTGATATTGCGTTGCTCTACTTCGCTGGTCACGGCTTTGTTGAAGATACTGGAGGTTTCCTCTGTGGAACGGATTGCAAGACTGGCGATGACGGACTGTCCTTGGCTGAAGTCATGACGCTCGCTGGAAATTCGCCGGCCAAGAATAAAGTCATCATCCTAGACAGTTGCCATAGCGGCGTTGCGGGGGATCGTCCAGGTGCGCAGTCAGTAGCCGAAATCAAGGATGGGATGACCATTCTTACTGCGTCAACCGCTGAACAGTATGCCATGGAAGTTCCCGGCGGCGGTGCGGGGGTATTCACTAGTCTGTTTGTCGACGCTCTCAGCGGTGCTGCCGCGAACCTGCTCGGTGACGTGACGCCGGGAAGCGTCTACGCCCACATTGACCAGTCTCTCGGGCCGTGGAAGCAACGTCCAGTGTTTAAGACGAACGTGAAGACATTTGTTTCGCTACGTAAGGCCTCGGCTCCTATCCCCCTTGTTGACCTTCAAGCACTGGCAACGCACTTCCCGAGCGCCGATTACCAGATTCCACTCGATCCGGCCTACGAGCCGGAGCGATCGCCGGAACAACTTGCTGACGCGGCGTTGCTTCGGCCTGATCCACAGAAGACCGCAGTGTTCGCAGTTTTGCAAAAATATGTGAAGGTCAATTTAGTACGTCCTGTAGATGCTCCACACATGTGGCACGCAGCGATGTATAGTAAGTCATGCGAACTGACCGTGCTTGGTCAGCACTATCGGAAGCTCGTTGCCGACGGGTTGATTTAAGGTGCACTCATGAAACGCCCCGACGTTGAGTCTGTCTTGGAAACTTTGCTCGAGAAGCTTGCAGCGATTGAGCACGAGCGATGGGCACATTGGCAGCGTTACATGCATGACAAAGGCGAAAGCCGTCCTGATGGATCGCTCGTATTGCCAGGCGAGCTCGTGAGAAAATGGGACGCGCAAATTGCGACGAAATACGCCGACTTAAGCGAGAAAGAAAAGGAGAGCGATCGCGAGCAGGTTCGTCGTTACTTGCCCTTGATTGCAGCCGCCCTGTCCGAATAAAGCTGGTTTGTAACGCTTCATTCCCACAGTTTAAAAATGTGATACGTGCCAAAGCCTTTGTGGGCTGACCTTTTTCCCGGACCAAACGTCGGTGATGTTTTTCGGTTTCTAGGACTTTTAGTGCGAACGAAGCATCGAACCGAAGAACGTCCTTTCGAATCAACACCTGGTGTTCTATCAACCAGGTGATCGACGAGGTCCTCAACAAGGCTTGGGAGTGACATCTCCAACGCACACGGCCCTTGTTGACTAAGAAATGCGACATGCTCCGGTGACTGCCATGGGGAATTCAAGTCCTGCGAGAAAAATTCTTGTGATTGCGTACATTCTTCGTGCCACCGGATGGTGGTTTTTTAAATTGCGCCGATTGAGTTGCTCCGATCCCATTTGAGGATCCTCTCTGACGTCAATGATCACGTTCTCGCCATACAGGTAATACATAAGAGGAACGACCCCAAACTGCCATATCAGGCGGTGGTGATCCGTCAGAGCGCCATGCACCGGAAAGGCAGGAATGCCACGGCCGACGGAGGCGGTGTGGATCCTCACACGGGCTCAGGGTCGCTCCTCAATTTCTAGTGAATTGGATTTGTTTATTTCATTTTGGGGAACTCCAAGTCTAGCAAGAACTGCTGTCAGTAGTTCTCCTATTTCAACGGGACCGCGTCTACGTTCGGAGTGTTTACGAAGCACACTCGCCACCACAATTGCTTCGTGTCCTTGCGTGTGACCAGGCAATTGCTCTACGGCTCTAGTCAAGTCCGCCAACACTTGTTGCATGGGTGTTTGGTGTATTCGATGAAACTCGCGAAGCTTTTCCAAAACTGAGTCGGGCGCACGAAAGGCTGGATGTCTCAATGGTTGATCTCCAGCCAAACACGCGAAGGCTAACCTCGAAAACTTCTTCGCCGTCTTTACACGACTCGCTCGAATATCGACTCCACGTGCGAAGTCCTGTTCTGCAAGTCCACGATAGTACGCGCAATGGGCAGCGAGGTTGTCCGCGATTCGCATTAACGCGCATCGTAAGCGTCGGTTCGCCTTTCGGATAATTGGTCCGCTCGAGTCAGTTTGATCGCTTTGGTGCCGCGATGGAAACAAGCCGCATCTCCCAGTGATAGCGTTGGCATTTGCATATCCATTAATCGGGCCCATCTCGCCAGCGAGATCCGCTGCTGAAACGACATTAATTCCAGGGATCGACATCAAACGTACATACGGAGTTTGAACAAGCACGCTCGCTAGTTCCCGTTCAATCGCCGTAATTTGCTGGTTCAAATGCTGATACAACTCTTCCAAGTCTGTCCAGATCGCGTGGTGCAATGCTCCGTCTCGAATGGGTGCATCAACTGATTGCGATGCCCAACTGATGATCTTGTCAATCGTGCGTTTGTTGCATCGAAGTGACTCCTTTCGCAGCCGCTTACAGATTCCGTCGCGACCGAGCTTTAGGACCTTCGCTGGCGATTCGCAGCAACGGCCAACCAACATAGCAGTTTGATGTTCGAGCAATCGATCAAACAGGGCGGCATACCCTGGCATCGATAAGTGCAGGTTGTCACGTATTTGACAAGCGAGGCTCGACGATTTCTCTACGAGGTTACGCCGATGACGCGATCGAAGTTGCAATTCACGATAGGTGATCGGGAGCTCTCGCTCACAGAGACCGAATCCAGCGACTGCAGCACGATGTTGTGCGTGTAGATCGGTCTCATCTGTCTTGTTGCCTGGGTCAGCTGGCATCCGATACTGTTTGGTTGCAAAAGGATGAATTACACGAGTTTCAAATCCAGCATTCGCGAAGGCATGCTTGGGCGCGAGGTGGTAGTTCCCGGTTCGTTCAACGACGACAATCGTGTCCTGGATGTGATGTTCCTTTTGAGCTTGGCGAACAAGTGCGAAGGCAGCCTTGAAATGCCCAGATTGATGCTCAAGCGTTTGTGGCTCGATGAGCAACTTCCCGAAGTAGTCGGCCATCATCCATTCCGAGCGATTCTTAGCTGGATCGATACAAACGATTGCAAATCGGTCTCCACCGACCTTGGTAACGCGATTCGTGATGGCACCACTTGGTTTCTGCAAATGCTGACGGTTTTTGGCACGCGACTTTGTGTGGGAACGACGTCGGCTACCGCTGAGTTTACCGGCCATGACACTCTTCAGATTGAGGAATGGAAGCGAACTCCAAATTTTCCCCAAGACAATCCAATTTGCCTATTTTATTCCAGGAAAGAGTATTTTCTCTCTCTTTAGTGTCATACCTGGCCGACACCGGAGCATACCAAGCGATTGGCCTGCAACTGCGAAGGTCAATGAAGGCAATCCCAATATTGGCGTCGTGACCGAGGTTAACAATCGGCCACGTGATTATCGAACTGGCAAGACAGTTAGAATGCAAGAATTTAGAAATCAACTCGTACCCTTTTTCGTACCCTAATCGCAAAAAAAACGGTACGATTGGGTGGAATATAAAGGGTACCTGGAATCGGTTTTATCCATAAATAACGCGTTTCCCTGGTTTCTTGGCTGCATTCACACGGCAATTTAGGCAGGTTGTTCAGGATGCCCCTAATTGTCTGGAGTTCGAGCAGTAAACTTTGCAATCCAGCCTAGCGATTGGTGATATATTCTATCGTTCAAATCAAGGATGCTCGGCCGCAATAACATTTCGATTGTCATCACGAGCTGATGTATCACTTGCATGGGTGTAGCAAGTCAACACCCTGCGAATCAGAAGTCACCCACGAGACGCTCGCAGACGCAACCGTTAGAGTGAAATGTGACCGTGAGCAACAACTCCTGGCCGTTGGTATTCACTCCTGATTTCACGACCGTCGCAGGCTCCATTTAGTCGCGAAAGAATTTCCGATTGCTGACTTGGGGGGCAGGCATCTTATTGGAGGCTGCTTGGTATTCCGAGTCGCCGCCAGCACGTAACAAATTGCTTTGCCAGTCAGTGCTCATTGGACGTCTTTTGTAGTGAACCGCAGCCAAGGAATTACTTGCATAAACCCGCAAAACTGGAGATATTTCGCGAGGTGCTTCCGGACTACTTTCAAGTCCGCAATCAAAGCTAAACTCGTCAGTCGGTAGCTTTTACTCGCCCTAGCGACTGAGCGTATCGTACAAAGCGTCTATCATCCGTCGAGTTACAGTCGTACGCCGCAAAGCCTTGATCATGAC
>CAXBHV010000326.1:0-6907 GCA_963974855.1 uncultured Rhodopirellula sp.
CGTAGCGGAAGTCGTCAAGAGTTTCGGAGGACATACAACCACGGAACGAAAGTCTTGACGACTTCCGCTACGCTGAATTAGCACAAACCCTATAAGGAATAACGCTTCACAGCGTTTGGTCTCGCTAGAAAAAAATGCCGCCGGACTTGGGGCCGACTTTGAGCGAATCGAAAAATGTACTTTGCTCTTCCGATTCAGCCGCTCGGTCGATCGACATCTGTGTTTCGACATCCGCTCCCATGCTGGCAGGTTGGCTGCCGATCAAGATATAACGTTCGTCGACCACATAGGCCGGCGACAAATCGCATTGCCTTCTTTCGCATCTGTTCGTTGTCGAGTGCCATCTTGCCATTGTCCATCGCACCAAAGAAAAAGATCGATCCGGTTTTTGAACTTTGGACCACCTTCGACTCCATCGCTCCCGGCGGCATCTCGCGATAGAGATCGCCATTGGGCATGTAGACTGCACACCCCTCGAACTCGACGACTTCGTAACCTGGCGGAACATTTTTCTTAAGTTCGGTTGCCGCGTCGACCGCATTAGCGGATGCTTCGCCACCACCACCCCCGCCTCCGAACATCATCGAGACGAGAAAGAACATCACCACAAAACCGACCAACCCTGAAACAACACCGGCAATGAGTTTCACTGGCAACGGTTTGCCTTTCCCCGCCGGTTTGCTGGGCGCTCCGGCAGCCGCTGCAGCCGCGGGCGCATTGCCGTCTTCCTCTTGCCCCGCCAATGGATCACCTGGGATCGGGCCTTCGTACACCGTCGCCGCGGCGCTGACCGGAAAACTAGAGACGGACGATGCTGGTTTTGCACTGGGAAAATTGATTTGCCCAAAATCAAAGTCATTGTCATCGGGAGTTAGCGAACGCGATGGAGCGGCGGGCGCCGCGGGGCTTCCGACAGGAACAATCGCTCCACAGCGCGGGCATTTGACTTTGCCGCCGGCGGGCGCTTTCTGAAGTTTCATGCCGGCTTGGCATCCAGGGCATTTGACGGTCAACATGATAAAATGATTCGATTTTTCAAGCTTGATATTGGGTCGGACGCGGCAAAGGGCCGCTCATACCTAGCTTAACATCTTGGGATCACGACGTGTTTCTGCTTGAGTAGCGAATGGGCTGGAAATTTGCTCGTCGTTGCGGGGCATTTCAATCGCGTCGGATTCGTTACAATACCGCCGCGGGCTGTCAGGAGACGCCGCACCTATTTCCACTTTCGACGCTCTACGCTTCTCTTGCTGCCAAGGACGATTTTTTCGATGACCACTGCCACTTTGCCCGCTCGCAATGAAGTCAAACCCGCTGATTGCTGGGATCTTTCGAGTCTCTGCCAGGACGACGCTTCTTGGGAAGCGGAATACAAGAAGCTTGACGAGCAAATCCCCACGTATGAAACCTATCGAGGGCGGCTGGGGCAGTCCGCGGACATACTTGCCGAAGCATTGACGTTTGACAGCCAATTTGATCGTCTCGCCGAGCGTGTGGGCACGTATGCGTTTTTGAAGACCACCGAAGAT
Organism: uncultured Rhodopirellula sp.; assembly: GCA_963974855.1. GTDB lineage: Bacteria > Planctomycetota > Planctomycetia > Pirellulales > Pirellulaceae > Novipirellula. The sequence goes on from CAXBHV010000326.1 coordinate 1,530, forward strand.
CAAGGCAACAGTGATTCGCAAGCGATGAAGCTGCGTTTTCAAAACTTGGCAGTCCGCGCGGGCCAAGCGGCAAGCTATATGCGGCCCGAACTGTTGTCGATCGAAGAAGCACGGATGAGCGAGCTTGCTGCGGACGAGAAATTGGCTCCGTTTCGGTTGCAGCTCGAACGCTTGCTGCGTTATCGACCGCACACGCTGACTGATAACGAAGAACGACTGCTAGCGATGCAAGGCGAGATGGCGTCGGCCGCTGGAAACGCGTTTCGGCAATTGAACGATGCTGATTTGCGTTTCGGTGAAATCGAAGACCACGAGGGACGCAAAGTCGAACTTTCGCACGCGACGTTTGGGCAAATGCTGATCAGCCCCGATCGCAAAGTTCGCCGCAAAGCGTTTCACCAATATTACGCACAATTCTCGAACCACGAGAACACGCTTGCTGCTACGCTCGGTGGCAGCATCCAGCGAGACGTCTATTACGCTCGCGCCAAGAATTACGAAAGCAGCCTGCAGGCGGCACTTTTCCCCGACAACGTGCCTGTCGATGTGTATGACAACTTGATTAGTGCTGTGCGAGAATCGCTGCCCAACGTGCACCACTATCTCGACGTGCGTCGCCGCAAAATGGGCATCGACAAAATCCATCATTACGACACCTATGTGCCGATCTTGAGCGGTGTCAAAAAACACCACACCTGGGACCAAGCGGTCAACGTGATTCTCGAATCGCTCGCCCCGCTGGGCAGCGAATATATCGGAGTACTCGAAGCAGGACTTCGCGGACGATGGTCCGATCGCTATCCCAACCGCGGAAAGCAAAGCGGTGCATTTTCGTGCGGCACGTTTGACGGCGATCCCTTCATCTTGATGAATTTCAAAGAAGAAGTGCTCAACGATGTGTTCACGTTGACGCACGAGGCCGGACACTCGATGCACAGTTGGCATTCGGCACGCAGTCAACCGTTTGAGTACTACAACTACACGATCTTTGTCGCCGAAGTCGCCAGTACGTTTAACGAGCAATTATTGACCGATTACTTGTTGAAAAACGCGTCGGACGACAACGAACGCGCCTACCTGATCAACAACGAATTGGACGGCATCCGAGCGACCGTGGTGCGGCAAACGATGTTCGCCGAGTTCGAAAAGATCACTCACGAAATGGCCGAAGCAGGAAAACCATTGACCGTGGCAGCGTTCCGCGAGGTCTATCGTGAATTGCTGACCGCATACTTTGGTCCCGAGTTTGTCATCGACGACGAACTGGAACGCGAATGTTTCCGAATCCCTCACTTTTACCGTGCCTTTTACGTTTACAAATACGCAACGGGATTGAGTGCAGCCGTGGCACTTTCACGCCGCGTACTCGAAGGCGGCAAGCAAGAGCTTGACGATTACCTACGCTTCTTATCGGGTGGATGCAGCAAAGATCCGCTCGATTTGTTGCGTGACGCCGGAGTCGATATGACCAAGCCAGAACCAGTTGCAACGACACTCGAACGCTTCCGGACTTTGACCGAAGAGCTTGATCAATTGATCTAGTGGCAATGGATCTAACGGCAGCTCCCTTTTCCTACTTACTTGCTTTTCAACTCAGTGGACTCGCGTTATGGCCAATTTGACGTTTTGTGGCGCTGCCGGCACGGTTACGGGATCTTGTTCGTTAGTCGAAAGCGAAGGCAAGAAATTTTTAGTCGACTGTGGTTTGTTTCAAGGAACGAAAACGACACAGAGTTTGAATTACAAGCCGTTTCCGTTTGATGCGACGAAGATCGAGTTCCTGCTTTTGACTCACGCTCACATCGATCATTCGGGGTTGCTACCGAAGTTGGTGCGAGCCGGATTTCGCGGCAAGATTTTCGCAACCGATGCCACTTGCGACTTGTTGGAGTTCATGCTGCGTGATTCCGCGTATATCCAAGAATCCAACGCCGAACGCTTGAACGTCAAACGCGAGCAGAAAGGCCAAGAATTGATCGAGGCGATCTACACGATGGAGGATGCCGAGCAAACGCTGCAGCAACTCGAGCGTGTGGAATACGAGCAGTGGTTCAGCCCTAGCGATGGGATTCGCGGACGTTTGTGGAACGCCGGTCACTTGCTCGGTTCGGCATCGGTCGAAGTCCAACTGGACGAATCAGGCGATACAATTCGAGTATTGTTCTCAGGCGATCTCGGTCCCGATGAAAAGGCGTTTCACCTCGCTCCGGACGCGCCGACCGGGTACGACTATGTCATCTGCGAGAGCACCTACGGCAATCGAGACCGCGAAGATTACACGCTGGAGAAACGCCGTGAAATGCTGCGAGAGGAATTGACCCTCGGGCTCAAACGTGGTGGCAATGTTGTAATTCCCTCTTTTGCGGTCGAGCGGAGCCAAGAATTACTGCATGACATTGGCGTTTTGATATCGAGCGGCGAGATCCCCGAGGCTGATGTCTATCTTGATTCGCCGCTGGCGAGAAAAGTCACCGAAGTGTTCATCGATCATGCAAATGATCTCGATGATATCGAGACGGATGCGGCAAGTATCTTTCGGCATCGACGTTTCCATCTCGTCCAAAGTGTCGAGGAAAGCAAGGCGGTCAACCGAATCAAGCGCGGCGCGATCATCATTTCGGCGAGCGGGATGTGCAACGCAGGCCGGATCAAGCATCACTTGAAAAACAACATCTGGCGGCGTGAGTCGACGGTGTTGTTCGTTGGCTATCAGTCGCCTGGCACCCTGGGACACATTATCACAAGCGGTGCAAAACGAGTACGCATCTATGGAAAAGAGTACAAGGTCGAGGCGGCGATTCGTCGCATTGGCAATTATTCCGCACATGCTGACCAAGGCGAGTTGCTCGACTGGGTGAAAGAGCGAGGCCCTGTTTTGGGTGCGTTGTTCCTGAACCACGGCGAAGACGAAGCACGCGAGGTGATGCGTGAAATGCTGCACGAGCAAGGCATCGATCGCGACAAGATTTTCATGCCGCAGTTCGATGAAACCTTTGAGTTGAAGGCACATCAATGCCCCGTGCTGGTGTCACATCCCAAACCTCGATTGGATGAGTCGCAACTGGTCCGCGACTGGCACAACGACTACGCCTCGTTCATGATCAGTTTAGGCGATAAACTTAACACGCTTCAGGATGGTCACAAGAAAGCCGATCTGATACATCGATTGTCGGCGATGTTGGAGCAATAGACGTGGTTCGTTTTGCGACACGGACGGAGTCTTATGCGAAGTCTGTTTAAGTATATCGTCGATGCGGTGCGACAGCCTCGTGAAGAGCTAACACGGCAACAGGAATCGGTGCGGTATGCCTGTGACTTGACCGCTCATTGCTGGCGGCAATTGGTCCACCACCGCGCCGAAGGCATGGCCGCGGAATTAACGTACCGCACCATTTTCTCGCTGATTCCCGTCGTCGTGCTGGGATTGGTGATGTTTCGCATTGTCGGCGGACTCGAAGAGGTTCAGCAAAAAGTCGAAGACCAGGTCTATTCGTTTTTTGGTGTTCCGTATATCCCGGATGACTATTTCAAAAGCGAAAGCGATCAAGAACTCGAGTTACCGATTGGCTGGGATGCGGGCGACGGCCGAACCGATTTCACCCTTTCACCTCCTTCGATGGCACAACCCGAAGGGACGGTCGTTCAGGAGACGACCGATTCCGTGACTGGCGGAAACGAAGACGAGGATCCTAGCACCGACGCCGAGTCGCGTCGTCAAGCACGTGCAGGAATCCGCAAGGCGCTGCACGAAGCAACCGCCAAAATCGCCGAGCTCGACTTTGCTTCCCTCGGCGTGATTGGATTGGTGTTGTTTATCTACGCCGCAATAGCGCTGGCTAATGCCACGGAATCGATTTTCAATTTAATATTCGAAGCCTCGACCCACCGGCCGATCCATATCCGCGTCGCCATTCACTGGTCGATTATCACGCTGGGCAGCGGGCTGTTGGCGATCAGTTTGTATCTGTCGGGCCAAGCCGTGGATTGGTTTGGAACGCACGGAGCGAACCAGACGCTGGTATTGATCGCATCCCATGGTTTGTCACTGATCGCGAGTTGGGCCTTACTTTTTCTGTTGTATGCGTTGATGCCCAACACGCATGTGTCTGTTCGAGCAGCGGCAATCGGTTCGTTTGTGGGGGCTTTGTTGTGGCAGGCGGCCAAAACGGGATTTCAGTTTTATGTTGCCACGGCACTGCCCTATGCGGCGTTGTACGCATCACTGGGGTTGATCCCGTTGTTCTTGTTTTGGATCTACGTGACTTGGCTGATTTTCTTGTTCGGCTTGATTCTGACACGAACTCTACAGATGATGCGAGGTCGACGTTCGGCCAAGTGGATCGATGCGGATGATGAAATTACTTTGCATGGAGACCCCGATTGGATGTTGCCAATCATGGTCGAAGTCGCCGAAGCATTTCGACAGGGAAAGACTCTCGATTTTCAACAGCTCTCGACGCGACTTGGATTGAATGGAAACCACATTCGCGAGATGGCAGAACGACTCGTCGATGCAAAATTGCTCCGGCGTGTCACCCAAGGCAACGACGACGACGAGGATGATTCGTTGACGTTGTCGCGACCGGCCGACAAAATCGAAATTAAAGACATCTTGACGCTCGCCCACCAATCCCGGTCGGTGAGCCGTCATCGAGCCTGGCTGGCGTTGTCAGAAACAATGCAGAAACAGCGAGATGCGGTGTCCGGCAAAACGCTGGCGTCTTTGATGGCCGAAGACTGACATTGTGGAGCGAACCGGACGTAATTCAGCAAGCTTTTCCCCGAAACGCCCCCCCTCGGCGCTCCCATTACTTGCATAGGACGTGGGACGCCTTATGATCAAGGGACAATCAGACTCGTACTGCTAGTTATTCGTCTCTCCCTCCCCATGTTGTGAGCGTCATGATGCTGTCGCCCGTCCTTTCCGCTGTCGCCGAATCTGTACCCGCTGGATTGGGATTACCGCTGGCAAGTTGGCAGTTGCTCGGGCAAAAGCCCATGAATGTGGTTTGGTTGGCGATCGCTCTATTCGTGCTGTTCCTGATCGCAATCCTAGGCTTTTTCTTTATTCGCTACGGAAAGCTTTGGTTCCAAGCGTATATGTCGGTCGCCGACGTCAGCTTGATGAGCTTGATCCGGATGCACTTCACGAAGGTCAATCCGAACGTCATCGTGCAAGCCAAAGTCATGTCGGCTCAAGCGGGGCTGAGCATTGCTCGTCGCGACGGCATCAGCACTCGTCGATTGGAAGCCCACTATTTGGCGGGCGGGAACGTGATGAATGTCATTCACGCGATCATCGCAGCCCATCGTGCCGAAATTCCGTTGGATTTTGACCAGGCCGCTGCAATCGATTTGGCCGGACGTGATGTTTTGGA
>CAXBHV010000327.1:0-6879 GCA_963974855.1 uncultured Rhodopirellula sp.
GCAGTCCTGCCTCAGCCAACGCGTCCATATTCGGCGTCACTGCGATCTCGGATCCGTAACACCCCAGTTCAGGACGCAGGTCATCCACCGCGATAAACAGAATGTTCGGCTTGTCCGGGGGCTCGCAACGCACGTCCGTCGCCGCGAAGCCACTGAGTACGAGGGTGAATGCTGCCGCGGTCGCAATAAATGTCTTCATGATTGGGACTTCGTTTTTATCTGGCTAGAAGGGGACATTGTTGCAGTGTGGCATGAGGTCGGGTTCCTCGAACATTCGCGTCCCTTATTTCGATGCGGGTGGCTCCATCCGCCAATCTTTCCAAGGCTTGAACCCCTTCGCCCCGACACGGAAGGTGGTGATTGCATCGTCAGGTTGTAGCGAGCGATATTGCTGCAGTTTTTTGAAAAGCTGATCGACTACTTTCGGTTGCTGCTGGGCGAGGTTGTGCTTTTCCAACAGATCGTCTGGCATTTTATAGAGATGGGTTTGGTGCTGCTTGGTCAGAGCTCCGCCGCGAACATCGGGACCGATGATCACCAATTTCCAATCCGGTGTTTTGATTGCGATCGTTTCTTTGTCCGCGCCGTTTTGGCCGTGATACGAATACCAATCACGTTCAGGGAAATCGGATTCCGTCTCTTCCAGCAACCCGCACAGGCTGACACCATCCAGTTCTCGTCCTTCGATTTCTCCCTTTGCAGGGTCAACGCCTGCGCTCGCCAGGACGGTAGGCAGCACGTCGATATATCCGACGGTGTTTTCTAACTTGCGGCCGCCCTTCCACTTCGTTGGCCAACGCACACACGCAGGGACACGAACGCCACCTTCGAATGTCGTCAGCTTGCTGCCGTGCAGCGGTTGATTGTTCGCAGGGAACTGTCCCACACCGCCATTGTCGCTGAGGAACCAGACTTGCGTGTTGTCGGCCTCGCCCGAGGCATCGATTGCCTCCAATATCTTTCCGATCCCCTGGTCCATGCTCCAAACCATCGCCCTGTAAACGTCGGCATTTTTTGGCTTTCCATCTTTGGCATAACGTGCGACGTCCTCGGGTTTGGCCTGGAACGGCGAATGCGGCGCATTAAACGGCACGTAGCAGAAGTACGGTGCTTCGTCGCTTGCTGCCGTGGCGATAAATTCACACGCGGCATCGGTGATCAGATCTGTCGCATAACCTTGTTTCTTTGAGGGTTCGTAATTGACATGCCAGTCGCGTTCGCCATCGCGAGTCAGATCGAAATAGTCGATCGCACCGTTATAGTGGCCTTCAAAGTGGGTGAAGCCGCGAGCCAGTGGGTGCCATTTGGCTTGATGGTGTCCCAAGTGCCATTTGCCAAAGATGCCGCGATGTTTGTAACCGACTTTGCCGAGTGCATCGGCCAGCGTTCGTTCTTCGACCGGCAAACCAAAATTGCGTTGCGGCGGAATCACTGCTCTGGCCAAGCCGAAGCGGATGGGATAGCGACCTGTCATCAATCCCGCACGCGTCGGAGTGCACATCGGTGCCACGTAGAATCGATCCAGCTCAACACCTTCGCTCGCCAGTTTGTCGATATGAGGTGTTTCGGCCCAGTCCGCATGGTAACTGACCGCTCCCCAGCCGAGATCGTCAGCCAATAAGATGACGACATTGGGCTGATCCGCATGGATCGCCGTACTCCAGTTGCACACAAGCCAGACGCAAACGATTGCCATCGGTCGCCAAATCTTGCGACTTCTTTTTTTTGAATCCATGGGGGAATTGTTCCTGTTCTGACTTGGCTTTATTCGCATCGCACAAACCTTTGGCGGTTGTTGATTGATCCGCTCATTTCAGATTGCATTCGAAGGCCGAAAGCAGGGGCGTCTCTACTGGTTGATTTACGCCCAACTTAATTCGGGAATGTGTTGATCAAGCTACTTTCTACTTGCGAAATTGATCGTATTCCCGATTGACGTTGGCGTTCTTGAATACCGGTTTGTTTTTCCACAATTCGTAGGTCGCTTTTAACTGTATGACTGATTCAGGATATTGACCTTGATCGTTTGTCTCTTCGATCCACTTGTTGAGAACGTCACGGTGTTCGCGAAGGGCGTCGGCGTACTGAGGATCGTCGGCCAGATTATTTATCTGATGCGGATCATTGGCCAGGTCGTACAGTTCCTCAGATGGACGGATGCCAAACCAATGTCGTTCTTGATAATCACTTAGCTGACCCGCTTGATGCAGCCGTTTCAGATCAAGAACGTCTTTTTTGTTATCGCGATATTGTGCCTGCAACATCGGCCGTTCAGGATAGAAATTACGAATGTAACGCAGTTGATCCGAGCGGACTGTGCGAATGCGGTCGATCGTGTAATCGCAGCGATCACGAGCCGAAATGACATATTTGACCGGTTTGTATTCGCTGCTAAACAGATCCTGGCCGTCAAGATAATCGGGCAGCGAGACACCTGCCATCGCCAGCGTTGTCGCCGGAATGTCTAGTGCCGTGATGATCTCGTTGCGGACCGTACCGGCTTTCAGCGCCGGATGCTTGCCCTTGATCACAAGCGGAATATGGACGCCGCCTTCGTAACAGAATTGTTTGTGGCGAAGGGAATGGTTGCTGCCGTGATCTGAAAAAAAGAACACAATCGTGTTTTCCATTTCACCGTCGGCCTGCAGTTGGTCCAGGATTGCTTCGACCCGAGCATCAGCACCACGAGCGGCGTTGTAATGCGTCGTCCACGACTTGCGAAGCGCTGGGGTGTCCGGGAAATACGGTGGCAACGGAACATCGTTGTCCGCCAGCACCTCTCCTTTGCGAGTATGTTTGGTGTTCGCTTTGCCGCCCATGATTTCGATTTGACCGAACCACGGTTGATCTTTGTTCTCGCGAGCGTTCCAAGTGTCTTCGGTGATTGACAAGGAATGGCGGGCTTTGTTTCCCTGCCATCCGTTCATGCCGGCTTTGTAATCGTCTTTGCTGCCGACGCTGTACAAGGCTCGACGATCGTAGTGAAAGTTGTAGTCGTCTTTACCGCTGTTGAACGTAAAGTAGCCTGCGGCTCGCATCAATTCGGGGATCGTCTTCATTCCTTCAGGAAGATGAATCTGAGTATCCGGCGGAACAATTTGTCCTTCAGTCGTCCGTCCGGACCGATGTTGATGCGTTCCAGTCGTCGTCTGCATCACGCCGGTGATCATAGCCGAACGGCACGCGGAACAAACGGGCGCCGGCACATACGCTCGCTTGAACAACACTCCATCGGCGGCTAATTGATCAATCGCTTGCGTATGCCCCACATTGATCGGGTCGTCGTAGCATCCCATGAACGGTGACAAGTCTTCGGAGAAAATCCAAAGGATGTTGGGCCGCTCGCTGGTTGCTTGCTCCTCTGCGGACACGGATGACAGCCCTGCAAACAGGCCGCCCATCACGAGGGCTAAGAAGGTAACCTTTCCAAATAAGCCTGGGGCTGATGTTGCCGGCCGCGGAGTGGTGGCAATACCGGTTCGTCTTCGATTATCGTGTTTCATCAAATCGTGCTCGCAATAGGGATGCGGAATTTGTGGTGGCGAATCCAATTCCATCGGATGTATCTGACCCAAAAGCTTACTTGCCTTCGGCGGCCCATTTTTTCATGATCGCAATGTTGTCCTGGACTTCCTTCAAGTGAGCCGGATCAAATTTGGGCGATGCGAGGCGATCGGTGTAGACCTTCATGTCACTGTCGTACATTTCGGCCGACTCGGGTTGCCGCCCTTGATCGCCGGTCTCTTCCATCCAGCGATCCAAACGATTGCGAAGTTCACTCAGCTGTTCCGCGTACGCCGGATTCCCCGCTAAATTATGAATCTCGCGAGGATCATTTTTGACGTCGTAAAGTTCTTCGGCGGGTCGTACGTCGCGAAAGATCAACTCTTGCACGTCGTTTAACTTGCCCGCGGCGTGATATTCACGCAGCGCGATTAAGATCGCCTTGGCGTCTTTGTACGCACATGGCTGCAAATAGGGACGGTTTGGCAGAAAGTTGCGGATGTATTTGAATTCTTTGGTTCGCACCGATCGCATGTGGTCGACCGTTTCGTCACAGCGGTCGCGGGCGGCGAAAACCGATTCACGCAGTTCGTAGTCGCTTGCCAAGATGTCCTTGGCCTGCATGGTATTCGGGATTTCAATTCCCGCCGCCGCCAGCGAGAGAGCCGCGATATCGATATGCTCGACCACGTCATCGCGGACCGTGGCTGGTTTCACACCAGGACCCGCAATCACCAACGGCACGTGCAGTCCTTCGTCGTACAAAAATTGTTTACCGCGAGCGTGGCTGATGCCATGATCCGTCATGAACAGCACCAAGGTGTTCTCGAGCACGCCTTCGCGCCTGAGTCGGTCGAGCACCTCGCCCACCATCGCATCGGTCAGACGAACCGAATCCAGATAGGCGGCCCAGTCCCGCAAGATATCAGGATGATCGGGGTAATACGGCGGCAACGTGACGGCATCAATGCCCATACTGTTGCCGAATTCTTTTTTGGCTTGCCGAGCGATCTTGTCCCATCCGGCTGCGTCCTTGCCACGCAGTTTCCCGCCCGCGGTTTGAATTTGGGCAAAGAAAGGCTGGCCAGGTTCGCGGTCCTGCCAATCGTTGCTGTCGTAGACCGATTCGTCCCACTGGAAATTGTAGTCGGTTTTGCCCAACTTGCCGTTCAGTGGCCAACCGGTGATCGAGGTGTGGTAGCCCGCGTCTTGGAAAAGCTTGGGAACCAGCGTGACGTTTTGAGGTAACTCGATTTTTTCAGTCCCGCGTCCACTGCGATGATGATGAGCTCCGATGCTGGTTTGATACATCCCGGTGATAAACGCCGATCGACAAGTCGAACAAACCGGAGCGGTGACGTACGCGTTGGTAAACTTGATGCCGCGCTGGGCAAGTCGATCGACGTTGGGAGTCTCGATCGCCGTTTCGCCATAGCACGAAAAGTTTGCGGACATATCATCGGGAATGATCCAAACAATATTAGGACGAGTATCCACATCCCGCGATTCGGATTGCTCTTCGCCATGCACGGCTCCGGCAGCGAATAGCATCAGAAACGTGATGGCTAATAATGAAGAATGTTTCATGATTTATGATTTTTAGAAGGTAGTGCAAATACGCTCGTTCCAAGGCTCCTGCCTGGGAACGCACTGCTTTCGAGGCTCCCGCCTCGTCTTGTCTTGTGTCTTTTTGCTCGGCAGTCGAGAGCCTGCAATTCATTGAGTTCCCAGTCAGGAGTCTCAATCGTTGGGATCCACGATGTCCTTCCAGTCAGGATAGATGGGCCGCTGTTTCGCTTGGGGACCGCCTTTTTCCGGCGGCGCGGGAGGCGCGGATTGCAGCACGGTGTTAAGCTCGTCTTTAGCGGATGCCGCCTGCGAATCGAGCGACTCCGCAGCCAAGTCATTGGCTTCTAGCAAGTCCGTTGGCACACGATAGAAGCTGCCGTCACGATACAGTTTGTACGTTTCGTTGCGAACGAACTGCGAGCCGGGGGATTTGCCCCAGTACGGTTGGTAATGACAGAGCACCCAGTCACGTGGATTGCCGGCTTTGCCCTGTAATTGCGGCAGAAAACTGCGGCCGTCGACCGGATCGTCGCTGCCAAGTTGGACGCCTGCGGCTTCGGCCAGCGTGGCGTAGAAATCGGTAAAGTCGACGAGGTCATCCAGCACCGCGCCGTCCGGAGTATGCCCTTTCCAATATGCCACCAACGGAACGTGTGTTCCCATGTCTTTGGTGCCGCCTTTGCCGCCGCGAATCGCTTGCCCGTTCCAATGCGAGGTAATCGATCGGTTGGTGCCGTTGTCGGCTGTGAACAGGAACAGTGTATTGTCGAGCTGCCCGGCCGCTTCGACTTGTTTGACAAGCTTGCCGACGATCTTGTCCAAGTAGTTGACCATCGCGACAAAGTTGGCCTTTTGTGCGTTCGCGTTTTTCGGAGCGTTGTTCGCATCATGCGTCCGTGGCGAATCTCCGATCGTATCCGGAGTGGGGACGAACGGATTGTGCACCAACACCGTGGGGTAATAAACAAAAAACGGCTGGTCTTTATTCCGCTGGATAAAGTCGCAGAGAAAGTCCGACATGATGTCTGGACCGTATTGCTGGTGGTTATCCTGCTTTGTCAAAAACTTGCCATTCTGTTCCAGCGGCGGACTCCAAAATCGTTCGCCACCCTGTTTTCCCCCCTTCGCAGCGGTCAATTGCCACAAGCAATATTCATCGAAGCCAGCTTTGATTGGCCGCGTGTTTTCATCACTCCCAGAAGCACCATGGTACAACCCGTTGAGTTGCCACTTGCCTGCGATCGCGGTCTTGTAACCCGCCGACTGCATCATTTGCGCAAACGTTTTCTCTTTCGGATCCAGATAACCGAAATGGGTGTAGTTGCGAAAATTGTATTTACCCGTCATCAACTTCACTCGTGACGGGGTGCAGATCGGAGTCGAATAACAGTGGTCAAATCGGATACCCTTGGACGCCAGTGCGTCGATGTTGGGCGTCGAGTAGTCTTCGGCTCCGTAGCAGCCAAAGCACTCCCAGCTGACGTCATCGGCCATGATCAAAATCACATTGGGCGGCCGCTCGGTTTTTGTTTCTACGGCGTAAGCTTGTGCACATGCGAGAAGCACAAACGTAAGCATCAGCAGCGTTCGCACTGGATTGTTCATTGTCATTTTATCTTGCCGCCTTAAATATCATTGGTTCGAGTCACCAGTGTCGCTGATCGCTCCGCGATCTTAGCGTTCATTAAAGTCGCGTTACTTGCGGAGTGAAGATGTTTTGGTGAGGAGGGCGATTTTTTTCTATGATCGCGGAGCGGTCAACGACGATGGCTATTGTATTCCCGAATACTTCTGCACGTTCATCTT
>CAXBHV010000328.1:0-6871 GCA_963974855.1 uncultured Rhodopirellula sp.
GGATACGTCATCGACTTGATGGGCCAGAGCCAACAGCTTCAAATTCGGACTTGGTCGGCTCAGCTTCGTATGGCAGAAACGATTGACTTTCCTTGGAAGGAAAACACTTGGTATCGCATGAAATTCCGTGCGGAAATCGAAAGTGAGCCGCCAGCGTCGGTCACTGTTCTGAAAGGCAAAGTTTGGCCTCGTGACGAGCCAGAACCCAAGGAATGGACGATCACCGCCCGTGACGAGTCCCCCAACCTTAACGCGAGCCCAGGTCTTTACGGGAACGCCAAAGACGCTGAGATTTACATCGACAACGTCGAAGTGACGGCAAACGAATAGCACGTTTGACAGACGTCACTAGAATGAATGCTCGGCAAGGCAGATTCGAAACCTTCGAGTTTGCCTTGCCTCACCCCTCCTGAAACAAACCTCTCGCTCAAAAACTTCTTTCCTTATGAAAAAGAATGAATGGTCCGCATGGACTTTGATTTTCGGTGCTACCGTTTTTGGCAGCATTACCTCGGTCGTGCTTAGTGGTTGTAAACCGCCTGAAGCTCCCGGTTCGATTGAAATCGAAGCGGACGATCTGGATCTGGATATCGACCAAGGCGACATCGAGTCGAGCAATACGACCGCCGCGACGGTAGAAACGCCCGCGGTAGAGATGCCTGCCAAAGAGGCACCAGCCAAAGAGGCTCCAGCTGCTAAACCAGAAGAGCCAAAAGCTAAGGAAGCAAAGCCTGAAGACAAGGCAAGTTCGGACGCGGCTAAACCAGCTGCCAAAACATTCGTCAGCACAAAAGCCGACACCAGCGAAAGTATCACGCCTGAAAAGATACTCAGTGCTGGCGGTGATTGGCCACAGTGGGGTGGAACGCGTTTGCGTAATAACACGCCCAACGTCGAAAACCTTCCTGAGTCGTGGGACATCGGCAAATTCGATCGCAAAACGGGCGAATGGGACAAAGAGAAGTCCGAAAACATTCGCTGGTACGCCAACCTAGGTAGCCAAACTTACGGCAACCCTGTCATCTCGGGCGGCAAAGTTTTCGTAGGAACGAATAACGGAGCGGGTTACCTGAAACGCTATCCATCGACCGTGGATCTTGGATGCCTACTCGCATTTGACGAATCCAACGGCGAATTTCTGTGGCAACATAGCAGCGAAAAATTGATCACCGGCCGCGTCCACGATTGGCCACTGCAAGGCATCTGCTGTGCCTCGATGGTCGAAGGCAACCGATTGTGGTTCGTCACCAGCCGCGGCGAAGTCCGTTGTGTTGACACCGAAGGCTTTCACGATGGCGAGGACGACGGTCCGGTTAAAGACGAAGTTGCCAATGTCGCGGAAATCATGAACGCTGGCCCCGGTGCCAAACCGTACGCCGATACACTGGCCGGTTTGGGCGAAGGCAAACTGTCCGACGCCGCCAAGGAATCGCTCGATCAAGCGGGTGAAACTCTTGAAGGCGACGCGAAGATCAAAGCCGTTGCCGAAGGCAAAGTTTGGGCGGTAACCGGCAAGTTCGGTGGCGTCGAGCGAACGATTACTGTCAAAGCGATCGGCCCTAAGCTGATTTTCACCAAAGCGCTCGGCGTGGATGACAAACGCGACGCTGACACCGTCTGGGTTTACAACATGATGAGTGAGCTCGGTTCGAGCCAGCACAACATGTGTGCCTGCAGCGTGACTGCCTACGGTGACTTGTTGTTCGTTAACACCAGCAACGGGCTAGACGAATCGCATATCAATCTGCCAGCTCCCGATGCGGCCAGCTTCATCTGTTTGAACAAGAACACCGGCGAACTTTACTGGACCGACAACGCTCCGGGAACCAATATTCTGCACGGACAATGGTCCAGCCCGATGGTGGCGGAATTTGGGGGTGTGCCTCAAGTCTTGTTCGCGGGCGGCGACGGCTATTTGCGAAGCTACAGGGCTGACCAGGGCAAAGACGGCAAACCCGAGTTGTTGTGGGAATTTGACGCCAATCCTAAAGAAACAAAGTGGATTCTTGGCGGCGAAGGAACTCGAAACAACTTGATCGCCACTCCGGTTGCTTACGACGGATTGGTCTACATCGCGGTCGGGCAAGACCCCGAGCACGGTGAAGGCGAAGGCCACTTGTGGTGTATCGATCCGACCAAACGAGGCGATGTTTCACCTCAATTGGCGGTCAAGATCGAAGCCGATGGAAAACGGACCCCAATTCCTCACCGTCGTATCCAAGCAGTGGATCCAAAGAACGGCGAAGCGGCAGTGGACAACTCCAACTCGGCCGTGGTGTGGCACTACAGCATGGCGGACCAGAACGGTGACGGCGAATTCGACTTCGAAGAAAAAATGCATCGCAGCTGTGGCACCGTGGCCATCAAAGATGACATTCTTTACATCGCCGACTTCTCAGGATTGGTCCACTGTCTGAACGCCAAGCCGAAAGAGGATGGAACGCCCACCGTTTACTTTACCTATGACATGTTCGCCCAGAGCTGGGGCAGTCCGCTGATCGCCGATGGCCGCGTCTTTATCGGTGACGAAGATGGCGACGTTGCGGTTTTTGAATTTGGTCCTGATAACAAGGAACCAGTGGACGAAATCAACATGGGAACCAGTGTGTACAGCACTCCTGTGGCCGCCAACGGCACGATTTACATCAGTACGAAGGACAAATTATTCGCGATCGGAAAGACTGGCGAATAACCCCCGTAGGAAGTGATCTTCGGCCAAAGTTCGGCTGAGTGGTGAATTCTAGTGCCATAATGAAAGTCGCAGCTCCTCTGAAAACGAGGTCGCTGCGACTGTTCCATTTAGCAACCGCCTTGTCGTGCTCTGCGACATGGCTAATCTCTAAAGTTTCTCAGTATCGGCAGCCTCGCCCGACGACACCCATTTGTTCGGGGGGCAGGACGCCGGGACCCGACTTGCATAAAATTGGTTTGATGATGTCTAAGTTGCTCGTGGATTGCGGAAATTGCGGTCCAGACTTCAATTCGATTCGGCGAATGGTTTCCTCGAACTTCAAAGCTTCCGTGGTGCAAACCCACGGGCTCGAAGACACGCTGGAAACGCTTCGCACCCGCAAAGTCGATCTTGTCACGGTCAATCGCAAACTTGATCGCGACTATTCCGACGGATTGGAGATCCTGAAAAAGATCAAAGCGGATCCCGAAGTGGGTTCGATACCAATCATGTTGGTGACCAATTACGAAGAACATCAACAAGCATCCATCGATGCCGGGGGCGTGCTCGGTTTCGGAAAATTATCAATCGATGACACGAAGACACGTGAATTGCTTGAGCCGTATCTGAGCGAGTAAAACGATGACAGGTCCTTTTCGTAAACTGCTTTCCGCCAAAATCCATCGCGCGACCGTCACGGGCGCGGATGTTGATTACGAAGGCAGTGTGACGATCCCTCCCGAATTGCTCGAGGCCTCAGGCATTTGCGCCTATGAGTCGGTGCACGTTTGGAATGTGACTCGCGGCACTCGCTTGGAAACGTACGCGATTCCGGGAATTCCTGGGTCGAGCGACGTTTGCATGAATGGCGCGGCGGCTCATTTAGTGCACCCAGGCGACCGAGTCATCTTGGCGACCTATACGATGGTCCCCGAAGACAAAGTGGCGGAGCATCGCCCGCGATTGGTATTCGTCGACGCCGAAAACCAAATCAAGCATTTGGGGCCCGAAATCGCCGGCCCGCAACGTCGTGATGCAGCTCAAAACGGCAAATCGCCCGAAAACGCCAAAGCGGTCGAAACCGCAAAGGGTTGCTAGGTGCAACACGCTTCGGGCATGCTAACCATCGCGATTCTCGTCGGCCTTGCCGCGGGATGTCTGCTTGGGGTTCAACCGAGCGCCAACGGTTCCCTTAGCAAGGTGTTGGCTCACCCCTATCAAGCGGCGTTAATCTCGTTTTCGGTCGGCACAGCACTGCTGTTGATTCTGTGTCTTTTTAGCGGTGTTTTTCCTCCGTCATTTCAATCGACGCCCGGGCAATTACCATGGTGGATCTGGTCGGGCGGTGCGATCGGAGTGGTGGTCGTCACGACGTCGCTGTTCTTTGTCCCCCGTGTCGGCTCGGTCCCGTGGTTTGCCGCCATCATGACAGGTCAAACATTGGCGGCTATTTTACTGGATCACTATGGATGGATGGGCAATCCGCAAGCGACGGCGTCGCCGCTGCGGCTACTCGGAGTCGCCTTGCTTGTTGCCGGCGTTTTGGTGATTGCCCAAGCCAAACGTGGCGAACAGGCTGCAAAACGCAGTGAACAGGCTGTCCAACGCAGCGTGCAAACTGCCAGTAGCAGTGAACAAAACGCTGAACAGACCGTTGGACTTGGCGAACCAGCACTGCCAGATTCCGCAAATCCGACCTCATCCCCGGTCGTCGAATCGACGAATTCCGAGTAAACAGAGGCTAAACAGCGGTAATTAAGGTTGAGGCAAAACAGCCCGAAAACTATTTTATGGCGAAACCACACCCGCCAATGACCGGAAAATGAAGTACCGACAACTCGACAAAATCACCTCCATTGAACCTGGAGTCCGAATCACGGCGGAGCGAACTCTCCACGCCGATGAAGAATATTTGCTGGACCATTTCCCCCGTTTTCCGGTCATGCCGGGGGTAATGATGCTCGAAGCTCTGCACCAAGCGGCGATTTGGATGATCCGCACTGGCGACGGTTTCGAGAACGCGCTGGTCATCTTGAAAGAGGTCCGCGGTGTCAAATTTGGCGACTTCCTCTCGCCCGGTGAAACGCTGAAAATCAACGCGGAAGTGATCAAAAACGAAGGCGACCTGACCACGGTCAAGGCAACGGCACAGAAAGATGGACGCACGACGGTTTCCGCTCGTCTGGTGCTGCAGCGTCGTTCTTGCAATGATCCTAAACGATTAAAGACCGATGAAGACGTTCGCCGACGTGCGAAAAAGCAATTTGACGAACTGTTTGGCTCGATTGATCTGATTCCAGCCGATGCTGCGAGCTAGGCTTGAACGAGTCGCCACGACGCTCGGCCCTTGTTGCCAGGCTCCTCGAGTGACTTCAAAAATACAATTTACGCGTCTGGAAATGACGCATCCCTATCGCTCCGTTTATGTGAACAGACCTTAAAGGATCCACTCGATGGCACTTTCCCAAGAAGAGATTTTCGAAAAAGTACAAGAAGCCTTGATCGACGCATTGGGCGTGGATGATGACGAAGTGACTCGTGAAGCGACCTTGGTCGGCGACCTGGGTGCCGAGTCGATCGACTTTCTTGATATCGTCTTCAAACTTGAAAAAGCGTTCGATATCACGATCCCTCGTGAAGAACTTTCGCCTGAAGATGTTTTGACTAACTCGGAATTCGTCAAAGACGGCGTTGTCACTGCCGAAGGCATGGCCGAGCTGAAGCGACGTATGCCTTGGGCCGATCTTTCGGAATTCGAAAAGAACCCACGCGTTCAAGACTTCGGTAACCTGCTGACCGTGGGCGACTTGTGCAACTACGTCGAAACCAAAGTCGGAGCGTAGTCGTCGATGCGTTGGCTTTGGATCGATCGTTTTACCGAGTTTGTTAGCGGCAGTCATACCAGCGGGATTAAAAATGTCTCGCTGGACGAGGAAGTCGTGGATGAATACTGTCCCGGCTACCCGGTGCTGCCCCCGACGCTTGTAATCGAAGGCATGGCCCAACTCGGCGGCATTTTGGTTTCTGAGTATTATGGTTTTGAGAAGCGATGTGTCTTAGCCAAAGTCGGCAAGGCGATCTTTCATGAACCGGCGCGGACCGGTGACCAATTGCGATACCACGTCAAAGTCGAATCGCTGCAGGACACCGGTGCGACCGTGACCTGCGTCAGCCACATTGACGAGACGTTGCACGCTGAGATCGACTTGATGTTCGCGTTCTTGGACCAAGACCGCTTTACCACGGGGCCGTTATTCGGACCCGGTGACTTAGAATCGATGTTGCGTCTGATGAACTTTTTCCACGTGGCGGTGAAAGCAGACGGAACCCCGGTTCCGATCTACGATAACCTCTAAGCCAATCAGCTTTACTTCTCTGTTTGTTTTCCCCATGCGTCGCCGAGTCGTCGTCACTGGTATCGGAATGATTAACCCGATGGGCCATGACGCTGCGACCGTATGGTCGGGGCTGAAAGAAGGCAAAAGCGGCGTTGCGAAAACAACGTTGTTTGACGCCAGCGGCTTTCCCACAAAGATCAGTGCGGAAGTCAAAAACTGGGACGTCTCGAAAGTGGGCGAGTCGATCGAGCAGTGGGAAAACCGCGGCCGACACACTCGTTTTGCTATCGGTGCGGGCAAGCAAGCGATGCAAGACAGCGGCGTGATGGACTCGATCACCGATCCCGTTCGTTTCGGCGTCTACATGGGCAGTGGCGAAGGCAATCAGGATTTCCAAACGTTCAGCCGTATGATGTCTGCGGCATTGGCCAGTGGCACGTACGACGCAGCCAAGTTCGTTGGCAAAGGACTCGAGCTGCTCGATCCCGCTAAAGAACTCGAGCAAGAACCGAACATGCCTGCGGCTCACTTGGCCGCGATGTTCAATGCTCAAGGCCCTAACTTGAACTGCTTGACCGCCTGTGCCGCCAGCAGCCAAGCGGTCGGTGAAGCCACCGAAATCATCCGTCGCGGCGATGCCGATGTGATGCTCGCTGGCGGAACGCACAGCATGATCCATCCGCTCGGCGTGACCGGATTCAACTTGCTCACCGCGCTGAGCGAAAGCAACGACGAACCGACCAAGGCCAGCCGTCCGTTTGACCGTTTGCGAAACGGATTCGTTCTTGGCGAAGGATCGGCAATGGTCGTGCTCGAAGAACTCGAAGCCGCCAAACGTCGCGGAGCCACGATCTATGGCGAA
>CAXBHV010000329.1:0-6869 GCA_963974855.1 uncultured Rhodopirellula sp.
ACCCTCGTCGACTCGCTGCTTGAGCGTCACGCCACGGACCAATTCCGAAACGATAAAGGGACGGTCGTTACAGATGCCTGCGTCGATCACTCGGGCAATGCCGGGATCATTGATCGTGACCAACAAGCGGCCTTCTTCGAGAATGCGATCGGAGTGCTCACTTGGTCGCTTGGCCAATTTTAGCGCCAACTCACACCGGAGCATCGGGTGGATTACGCGAAAAACCTCGGCCTGAGCTCCTTCGCCAATTTTCTCGACCACGGTGTAATCGCCGATCGACGACGGTTGCTCGCGAGTATCGATGGCCACGCTGCGTGCGTCCACAGCGAGATGATGATCGGGATCGATCCCGGTGGTTTCATCCCACCGTGTCAATTCGGTATCAACTTCGGCTTGCCGCTTCAGTTCATTTGCATAGTCCGGATGTCGCTGGCACAGATTGGCAAGCACATCGGGCTGTCCCACCGACACTCGTGAAAGATACTCGAGGTACAGCAAATCAACGTGCTGTTCTTCGCTCAGACGCTGGCCGTCACGGTCCAGCACACTGCTGACATGCGAGGCGATTTGATCCGCACCAACGGACTCGGCGTTTTGGACCAGGAGTTCAAATTCGTTATCGTTCATCGTTATCCTCGCCGACGAGGCGTGCCTTAACATGAGTGAGTGCCGTTTGCAGTCGTTTGCGCAGCGTGTCGGGCATCGCCCCCTGCTCGTCGGCGACCTCTTTCCACGTTCGACCCTCGAGCCGCTGGACGACGGCGTTCCAATCATCGGTACCGACGATCGACCGTACCTCGCCGAACAGCTCGGCTTCGGCAACAGCGGCATCGGGACACGCAGCGGGTCCACTGAGTTGGCCAAGCTGAAAGCTCGAATCTTCCTCGACGAAGTTCGCTTTACGTTTGGTCGCGGACTGGCTGCGTTTCAATTCCCGCACTCGATTTTTTGCGAGCGTAAACAAATAGGCTCGCAATTCATCTTCGCTGGCGAGTGTTAAGTCGCTGGACGAGGCACGTTGAAAAAACGGCGAAATACAGACTGCTCTACATCAATGGAATCGTGCAGTCGCCGAAGAACGGAATCTCGCATTCGGAAGCGAATAAACCGACGAATCTCGGTTCCATACATCTCAAGCACCCGCCCCGGTGCATCGGGATCCCCCGACTCGAGGTCGCTGAGCAAGTTCGAGAAATCTTGGATCGCAGTCATCTTGCTCTCCTGCCCCGACAGCCAATGATCGCGCCGCCGGTCATCTCCAATCTCCCGATAGGACAAAGGCGGCCCAGTATTCCGGTGGCGTTTTATGCACACTCGATTCGCCAGAATCACGAACGACGCCACGCAGATTATCAGGATGATTCAGCACCCACATCTGTGCCGTTCGCATTGCATCGAGTCGTGACATCTTTTGGTCGCCCCATTAGTTTTTGTAGAACTGTTCCATCGGCGTCGACTCGCTAAGACGCCGCGAAACTTGCGAAGCAGCATGTTGCAATGAAGCAGGCTGAAACAGGGACTAAGTGAAAAGGATGGCAACATGGCGTTCTCCGATCTTTGGCTGCAGCGACGTGCGGACGGGACACAAAGAACAAGCCAAATCGAAAGAGTCTGCGGAACAAAAAAACTCAGCTCCGCCAATAACTTCAAAAGTTTTCGAAAAACCTTTCCGCTAGCGAACTGCATCTGCATTGGAAGCCTTGTGAAGTTTAGATGCAGATGAGCGTTTGCCGCCAGAAATAATTGTATAGCTATCCAGGGGGCGGTGCAATCACCACATGGCGGGCCATCAACGGTCATCAAGTCTACTCTTCTCGTTGCAACTCACTTTCAATGGCATGCCCCCTTTCTCTCCAAACGCCACACGGCACGAGGTAAACCATGCGTACCATCCTTTCCCTTTCCGCAGTCGCTCTTTTGTTGGCGTCCGCATCGATCGCATCCGCCCAAGATGCCGCGGCCGACAAAAGCAAACTCGAAACCACTCCGACCAAACGGACGCCAGCCAACCAGATCGACTTCAATGTCGAATTGCAGGTGCCACTGCAAGCTCTGTCACATCTAGGAAAAACAATCGAAGAAGCCCGCGAAGAAGCGGATCCGATCTGCATTGCGTCGGCTGCGAACATTCTGGCGGTCGCCGAGTCGTTGGCGGGCGACAAAAAGGCGTCGCTGACGTCCGCTCAATTGTGGGACGAAGCCATCACGCTGGCCGAACGCAGAAAATCGTCGGCGGAACTCGCTGCGTTAGCCAAAATGGCTCCGAGCGATAAAACGGCTCGTTTGCAAGAACAAAGCAGCGCCGCGAAAGCAGCCGAAGAAGAGGCCAAGGCTGCCGCCGACGCAGGTGAAACGACTCGCGACCTTCATGGCGACCTGCATGTGATGAACCGTTCACACGAATACATTTGTCTGTATGTCGACGGTCGTTACATCGGAAGCATTGCTCCGCATCAGCACCGAGAATTCCATCTTCTCGGTGCGTATCATCTCTTAGGTCGCAGCCACTATCACACATGGCACCAAGACATCCACGGTCACCGCCATCACTACGATTGGGTTCTGCACGACCCTCATCACCCTCACTAGGCAAATGTTGTTGGTCGCTCTTGACTTCGATTGTATTTCTGAGGTAGCGGAACTCGTCAAGAGTTTCGTTCACACGGGAAAACGAAAGTCTTGACGACTTCCGCTACGATCAAAACGCTGCAGCGGATTAATCGGGTGTGACTGCAGCGTGGTCGCGGAGCGTTTGTTGATTTAGTGAGCCGCTCGCGCGTGAGCGGCCGGGTATTTTGCGTTACCCGGTGCCTTACGGCCCACGGCGCAAGACTGCGATTTGCATTTCGATTAAATCAACAAGTCTTCAAGACTTGCGATTCACGGCGAGTCTCTCCGGAACTCTTGACGAGTTCCGCTACGAAATGTTTCACAACGTTGCCGTTACGGGATTAACCAGAAGGCTCCGGTCATCGCTGCGGCTTGCGTCAAACCGCCTCGCACACTGATCGGTACCGGTGGTTTGATCCACGGAGCACAGTTGCCAGGGCGATAATAGCCGAGTGCATATTGGCATTCGTTCGGAGCGTGCACTCCCATCTTGTAAGGCAACACGGCGATGTTGACAAAGAAGTGGGCGGACGAAACAACCGGTTGCCACAGCGGCCCGCGGGTATGTCCGTAACGCTCGAGGTTGACATCTTCGAAGTACAATGGCTTGTGACACAAGTTGGATGCCTTCCACGTCATCGTGGTGCTCTGCCATGAACGCTCGGTGTAGGCAACTTGTTCGATCAGACATTCCTTGGGCAGACCCCAGTTGTCGGAGATGTAGGCCAAGTCGGCTTCGCTAAGTCGATTGATCGAGAGTTCTTCGGTCGTGCCGTGTCCAGTCTGAATTACGGCCTTTTCGTAGGCCAAGTCAACCAAACGTCCCGATGCGAGTGGACGTCCCTCGATCGTACGCCATTGGCGTTCGCTTTGGTTTTCGTCGAACTTGGTCTTCAGCTTTTGGTATTCCGCTTCGCTGATCACGTCAGGCCGAAACGGCGGGCTGATGTCCAGCGACAACTTGTCGATCGTTTGCGATGCAATCCGTTGGCGGAAATCTTCGCACGAGATACCTGCGGTTTGCTTAAGATCATCGACACCATCGAACTTGCCAACGCCATCCTCTTCGCGGCCCGAGCGTTGATCCAAGCGATCACGATCTCGTTCGCCTAGAGCAGAGCGACCGCCATCAGGTTTACCAAAGGGATTTTCGAACCGACCTCGTTGATCTGATGGCGAATCGGGGCTGTTTTCGATGTCTTCTCGTGGGTTTGGCAGCGGCTGAACACTGCCTTCTTCCTTCAAGAAATCTCCGAGTGAGCGACCATCCTGCGCTGGCTTCGATTGACGTGGGCTGGTGGGTTTGCCCTCAGGGCTGGGCAGCAATTCAAGCTGCGGTTGTGGATCGACTTTCGATCCCGGACCAGGCACCGAGCGAGACGGAGGCATAGCCCCCGCTTCGCCACGCAGTTGGTTCATCGAGCGAGGATCAACCGGGCGCGCCGGATCCGCTTGAGCGGGTGGCGCAAAACCTGGGCTTCGTGGCGCCGCTTGGCGTCCCTTGGTCGATCCTTCACCGAACGGATTCTCAAAGAAGTCCGTTTTCGGCGGCGCCGCTTCACGTGGCTGCCCCGACGATGCCGGTGGTAAGGAAAATCCGCCGTCTTGTTGTGGCGCGACCAGCCATGTGGTCCGTTCAACCGGTGCCGGAGTGGATGTCGGATCGGCATTGACCGAACGCAGATCCGGAGCCGATTGAGCTTGCTGCAGCGGGTTTGTCGGTTGGCTCTGGACGGCCGATACCGGACGCACCATGGTGCTCGGGGCCATCGCAGAAGGGGCTGTTGTAGAAGGGGCCAGCACGCTGCGGCCTGAGCTATCTTGCCGGGCTGCCACGTTCACAGCTTGTTGGCTGACGGCTTGTTGGCTCGGCACGCGGCCGCTGGCAACGACGGTTGCCGCAGGCAGATCGTCCGCAAACGGATCTTTGCCCGCGAAATGGCGATCCACAGCATCACTGGCCGCGGTGCCATTGGGCTGCGGAGCCGACTTGGGATTGCGTCCCCATTTCAGATTCCAGCCATCGTGGGTTGGATTATGAACGGGTGCCGGAGCGGCCGGCGGGACGGTTCCCATTTTGGGAACCGGACGAAGATTGCCGTAGCCCGTGGGCGACTGGCCGTGTGCCGCTGGAGCGTTCCATGCGGCGAGCGTCCCGGCACTGGCAATTAAAATTGCCAGGCTAGTTCGTTTCGCCTGATGAAACATCAGGGCTGTAATTTGGCGCTTCCTGGGTGATCGCAATGTCATGCGGGTGGTTCTCCCTAACCGTTGCTGCGGAGACGCGAATGAATTTCGCATCGTGCCGCAACTCATCAATCGTCCGTGTTCCGACGTATCCCATCCCCGCTCGCAATCCGCCGACCAACTGGTAGACGTAATCGCTAAGAGGACCCTTGAACGGCACGCGGCCTTCGACGCCTTCGGGGACAAGTTTGCCCGCCTCAGCACCTTTTTGCCGATACCGATCACTACTTCCTTTGACCATCGCGCCCATCGATCCCATCCCCCGGTACGACTTGAACGTACGACCTTGGTACAGAATCATCTTGCCCGGACTCTCGGTCAGGCCTGCGAACAGACTTCCGATCATCACGGTACTCGCGCCGGCCGCGATTGCCTTCGTAATATCACCGCTGAAGCGAATGCCGCCGTCGGCGATGATAGGTATGTTTCTCTCTTCGGCGATTTTGACTGCGTCCAAAATCGCTGTGATCTGAGGGACCCCGACACCGCTGATGACTCGCGTTGTACAGATCGAACCTGGGCCGATGCCGACTTTCACCGCATCCGCCCCTGCTTCGATCAAATCGCGAGTCGCTTCTGCTGTGGCCACATTCCCGGCCACGATATCGATGTCCCAATCACGTTGACTCTTAATTTCTCGGACGGTTTCAATCACGTTTTGACTGTGCCCGTGAGCCGAATCGACTACTAGCAAATCAACGCCTTGTCGAATCAAACTCTCGGCTCGATCAAAATCGCCGACTCCGATCGCCGCTCCGACCCGCAATCTGCCGAGCGGATCTTTGCAAGCACGCGGATATCGCTTCATCATGTCGATGTCACGAATCGTTATTAACCCCGTCAGTCTTCTATCTTCGTCAACCAGGAGAAGTTTCTCGACTCTTTTTGCCGTTAAAATTCGCTCAGCTTCCTCAAGCGTTACATTCCCTACAGCCGTCACTAAGTTCTCATGCGTCATAACTTCCGAAACTGGGAGGTCTGGGTTCTCTAGGAAGCGGAGATCGCGACGCGTCAGAATGCCCGCAAGCTTGCGATCGGCGTAAACGATCGGGATTCCCGAGACGTTGGCTTGGTCCATCAGTTCCGCCGCCCGACTGACTTTTTCTTCGGGGGGCAAGGTCACAGGATCGACAATGATGCCATTGGCCGAGCGTTTGACCTTCAACACTTGCTGGGTCTGGCTCCGTGGCGACAGATTCTTGTGAATGATCCCCATCCCGCCTTCTTTTGCTAGCGCGATCGCCATTTCGGCTTCGGTGACCGTATCCATGGGCGAAGAAATGAGGGGGATCTGTAATTTGATCCGGTTGGTCAGCCGGCTCGTCACATCCACTTCGCTGGGCACCACCTCGCTGTAGCGTGGCAGCAAGAGGACGTCGTCGAAGGTGACGCCGAGTTTGCCAATTTTGTCTTCCGTCATCTTTATTACCGATTACCTAGAGCGTTCAGGCAGGGCATGCGACCTGTTGGGGAAAACCCCTGATTATGCCGCACCAAGCGGATTTGGTGTAGGGCCTGCCAAATCATCGTGCTCCGATCCTCCCGCACCGCTCTGCAATGGCGGTGATCGAAGTATCGATTTCCACTTTTCTCTAGCACTTACGGTTTCACGACTTCTCACTTGCCCCCCGCTACAGGATTAGTAAACTGAATCAAATCGCACGCCCCTCCGCAGAAGGTATGCCAAGTGATGCTCCAGAATTGCAACTCGTTTTTTTTCCTACGCTCCTTATTGCTGACTGCAAAACTAGCCCTGCTCGGTCTGGGGTGCGGGTTGGCAGCGACTGGTTACGCCCAGCAAACCGAGAACGCGAGAGTCAGCCGCCAATGGAAATCGGCTGCGGGATCCGTTGTGGAGGCTGAGTTGGTTGGCCAAACCGACGAAGCGGTCGAGCTATTGATCAAGGGACAGGCCGCGGCTCGGAAAATCCCGATTGTCCAATTGAGTGAAGATGACCAAAAATATTTGGCAATTCGGTGGTTCGACAAACAAGACCAACGGCAATTCGATT
>CAXBHV010000330.1:0-6859 GCA_963974855.1 uncultured Rhodopirellula sp.
GTAATCATTCTCGCTACATGTAAGCAAAAAACGCATGTTCCGATCAACGTTTGCGACGCGTAAGACGCCGCAAACGGAACTGGGGTTCATCGCACTCACCGCGAGAAACACTTTGGATTACTCAATCGGCGTTTCTTTATCACCGTCACGAAGGAACGGCTTACGCTCTTGTTCGCCCGTGGCTGGCTTAAACTCGCGAACCCAAATGTTGCGGAACCGTACCGGATTGCCATGGTCTTGCAGCGAGATCGGTCCGACCGGTTTGTGTGCCTTGTACTCGGGCGGACGGTTGAAAGGAGTGTCCCCTTTTAGTTCGAAGTGATTCAGAATCAGTACTCCGTTGTGGACCACGGTAACGTAAGCAGGCGAAACCAATTGGTCGTCATCGCCGAAACGGGGGGCGGTCCAGAAAATGTCGTAAGCATTCCATTCGCCTGGCGGACGAGTCACGTTGACGGCTGGTGGCGTTTGTTTGTAAATCGCTCCGGCTTGTCCATCAAAATAGGTTTCGTTGTCGTACGAATCCAACACTTGGATCTCGTAGCGTCCCATCATGAATACGCCACTGTTGCCTCGGCCTTGTCCGCTGCCTTTGGCAGGTGTCGGTGCAGACCACTCGATGTGCAGTTGGCAATCACCAAACTCTTGCTTCGTGGTGATCACCCCTTTGCCCGTACTCGCGATGCCGTCCTTAACGTTCCATTTGTCACCGTTTTTCCATTCGGACAAATCCGCGCCGTCAAACAAAATCACAGCATCCGAAGGAGCGTCGGCATTGGTTTCGCCTGGAGTTACCTTGGGCGGCTCCTGCCATTTGATCCCATTGAGGTATTCTTCGGCCGGAAGCGACAAGGTCGAAAATGCCACGGACAATCCGATACCGCTCAGTGCAGCCAAGAGTGTCGATGATTTAAAAACGCTACGTTTCATGAGGTTTCTCAAAGATCGGGGGGTGGGTTCCTGGGGTGTCTTCGAAGGACCTGGGGTGTCTTCGAAGGATTCGAGTACCAAAACAGCAAGATCGGATCTGACTTTGGCATTCTCGAACAATCAGAGTCTACACAGCGTCAAAAGTGTTGACGAGGACGAAGCCCCCGATATAGTGGATTAGTGGTCTGGGAAGTCTCGCTAGGAGAAATCTCGTCCGCTCCCGCCCGCCCTTGCTTGGGCTACTCGTATCAGCCAGTAGCGTGCT
This sequence comes from uncultured Rhodopirellula sp., assembly GCA_963974855.1. GTDB lineage: Bacteria > Planctomycetota > Planctomycetia > Pirellulales > Pirellulaceae > Novipirellula. Next base: position 1,196 of record CAXBHV010000330.1, read on the forward strand.
GATACTGGATTGGCGTTATCAGACTCGCTGTTTCTCTGAAAACCAATCGCCCTCGTTGCTTCTCGTTTGATGCCCACGCACAAACGCGAAGTAAAATCGCTGTTGGCATCGCTTCAGAGGACGTCGAGCAAACGAACTCTGTAAGCGCGAGTAATGCCATGGCCTTTCGAACGATCCTCTTCGCTGTCGTTTCACTCATCTCCGTTGATTTAGTCGCGGAGGAAGCCTCCGATCCCAAAGTGCCGCTGAGTTACGCTCGCGACATCGAGCCGATTTTTCGCAACAAGTGCTTTGGATGCCATCAGGGCGCGAAGCAACTTGGCGAATATAAAATGACCGACTTTGCCTCGTTGGTCGCAGGCGGCGAGAGTGAATCCGCAGCGATTGTGCCTGGCAGACCGGACGAGAGTTATCTGGTCGATCAAATCACGCCGGTGGATGGGCACTCCGAGATGCCAAAATCGCCGGCCAAGCCACTGCACACCAGCGAGATCGAAAAAATTCGGCAATGGATCTCTGATGGGGCAAAGGATGATTCGCCATCTGCGACGGGTCCGATTTTCAACCAAGATCGTCCGCCCGTTTACGTCGGGCCACCCACATTGCCGTCGCTCGATGTTTCCCCCGATGGCCAACAAATTGCCGTTGCGGGGTTTCATGAAATCATCCTGCTCAATAGCGAGAACGGGGAAACCACTTCGCGTTTGATCGGAATGAGTCCGCGAATCAATGCGGTCCGCTTTTCGCCCGATGGGAAACGGATCGCCGCAACGGGTGGAACCCCGGGGGTGCAAGGCGAAGTACAGATCTGGGACGTCGCATCGAATCAATTGACAATGTCGCTGCCGTTTACGCACGACACACTGAGCGGCGCAAGCTGGTCGCCCGACGGAAGTAAACTTGCCTTTGGTGCAACCGACAATGTCATTCGTGCGATCGACACATCTTCGGGCGAACAGGTGCTGTTTCAAGGGGCACATGACGATTGGGTTCGTGACACTGTCTTTACACCCGATGGGACTCATTTGATTTCGGTCGCTCGCGACATGTCGTGCAAGTTGACCGAAGTTGCCACCGAGCGATTTGTTGACAACATCACCTCGATTACTCCGGGGGCCCTTTCGGGAGGACTCAATAGCGTCGCGATCCATCCCGAACGAAACGAAATTTTGATTGGCGGTGCGGATGGTGTCGCCAAGGTTTATCGCGTGTTCCGCGAAACTGCACGCAAAATTGGCGACGATGCCAACTTGATCCGTAATCTGCCGGAGATGTCAGGCCGAATCTTCAGCGTTGCCATTAGTCCCGACGGATCACGCTTGGCCGCCGCGTCGACGCTCGATGGTCGCAGCGAGGTGCGAGTTTGGAAATATGACTTTATCGGCACCTTGTCGGAAGAAGTCAAGAAAATCATGGTCAAGCGAGGGCCTCAACGCTCGGCGAAAGAAAAAGAAATGCTGGCGGCCTATCAATCCAAGGAAACCACGGAGATCGCAAAATGGAGTAGCGACACCGCAGCGGTCTACTCGATTCGTTTCTCCAGCGACAACGGACTGGTGATTGCCGGTAACGATGCGGTGCTGCGGCGAATCGATGTTGATGGAAAGCTCGTGTCCGAATTTCCGATTGTTGCGATCGAAACCGACAAGCACACCAAACACATCGCCTTTGACGCCAAGGCGTGGATGCAAACGCAGGCCGCGTCCGCAGAATCGTTGACGGATGAACCGGCCGTGGATGCGAAATCCGCTCGCGGATTGACGGTCTATCCCGAGACGATCCAATTGGATTCGCCTTATGCCTATAGTCAAATGGTGGTGATGGCGACGCTTGCCGATGAATCGACTGTGGACGTGACCCGTTTCTGCGAAGTCCAAGTTCCCTCGTTGATTGCAATTGACCAGCGTGGTTTGATGAGACCGATAACCGAAGGCCATGGCGAGCTAATGGTTCGCTTTGGCGAGCTAACGAAATCGGTTTCTGTAGATGTAGCGCCACACGGTGACGACAAAGCTCGCGGCGCGGTCGACTACATTCACGACGTGAATCCCGTGCTCAGCCGACTTGGATGCAACCAAGGAACATGTCACGGAGCCCAGAAGGGCAAAAATGGTTTCCGGCTGTCGCTTCGCGGTTACGATCCCGTGTTCGACCTACGAGCACTTAAAGACGATTTGGCGGCTCGACGAATTAATCCTGCTTCGCCGGACGATTCGTTGATGCTGAGAAAGCCGCTCGGCTTGACACCGCATCAAGGTGGTGTGCTGATGGTCGACGGAGACCCCAACCATGCGATCCTGCGACGCTGGATTGCCGATGGGAGCCAGGTGGATTTACAGTCACCCCGCGTCGCATCGATCGAGATTTCCCCGACCAATCCAACGGTCCAAGCGATCAAGTCGCGTCAACAAGTACGAGTGGTTGCGACCTATCGCAACGGCACTTCGCGTGACGTGACCCGCGAAGCGTTTATCGAAAGCGGGAACTCCGAAGTTGCCACTGCCGATGCCAAAGGATTGCTGACGGCGATTCGCCGCGGCGAAGCTCCCATCTTAGCTCGTTTCGAAGGTGCCTATGCGGCGACGACGTTAACCGTGATGGGCGATCGATCCGGTTACGAAGATCCGGCACAGGAAGTTTATAATCCAATCGATGAATGGGTCGCAAAAAAGTGGCAGCGAGTCAAAGTGGTACCGAGCCCGCTGTGCGATGACGCCACGTTCTTGCGCCGTGTCTATCTCGATTTGACCGGACTGTTGCCCACCAGCGATCAAGTCAAATCGTTTCTGGCCGACACGACAGACTCACGTGAAAAGCGTGCCAAGGTGATTGATGAATTGATCGGTAGTGAAGCCTACATCGCCTACTGGACCAATAAATGGTGTGACCTGTTGCAAGTCAACCGTAAGTTTCTTGGGGTCGAGGGGAGCACGAAATTCCAAGAATGGATTCGCGCGGCGGTGACAGAAAACCGACCCTATGACCAATTTGTTCGCGACGTGTTAACCGCTAGCGGATCGAACAACGAAAATCCTCCGGCGTCGTATTTCAAAGTGCTGCGAACGCCCGAAGACACGATGGAGAACACGACACATTTGTTCTTGGGAATCCGCTTCAACTGCAACAAGTGTCACGATCATCCGTTTGAGCGTTGGACCCAAGACCAGTACTTCGAAATGTCGGCCTACTTTGCGCAGGTCGATCTGAAAAATGATCCCGCCTCGGGAGACCGCAAAATTGGTGGTTCGGCGGTCGAAGGTGCCAAGCCGCTGTTTGAAATCGTGGCAGACAAAACAAGCGGTGAGATCAAGCACGGCAGAACCGGGGATACCGTCCCACCGAAATTTCCCTTCGCCGTCGACCATGAAACCAGCGACAGTGCCTCGCGACGCGAGCAGCTTGCTCGCTGGATGACCGATGCCGATAATCCGTACTTTGCCCGCAGTTATGTCAACCGCTTGTGGGGCTATTTGCTTGGCGTTGGTTTGATCGAACCGATCGACGATATCCGCGCCGGCAACCCGCCGACCAATCCCGAACTGCTGAACTTCTTGACGGATCGTTTTGTCGAGTCAGGGTTTGATACGCGGACGATGCATCGTTTGATTTGCAATAGTCGAACCTATCAATTGAGCATCGAGTCGAACCCGCTAAACGAAGACGACCATCTGAATTACTCGCATGCCATGCCGCGGCGATTGCCCGCCGAAGTGATTTACGATGCGGTACATCAGGTTACCGGAGCGATTAGTTCGATTCCTGGGGTGGCCAAGGGAACACGAGCTGCCGCGCTGCCCGATTCCGGGGTGAAGCTTGCCGATGGATTCTTGCAGAACCTGGGCCGGCCGGCACGGGAAAGCGCGTGCGAATGTGAACGATCCTCCGATCTGCAGCTTGGGCCGGTGATGGCGTTGATCAGTGGTCCCACGGTCGGTTCCGCAATTTCGGATCCGAAAAACGAACTCGCCAAAATCGTCGAAATATGCCCGGAAGACGAAATGCTCGCCGAAGAGGTTTTCCTGCGAGCGATCGGACGTCGACCCACTGAACCCGAAGTCACTGCGTTCAAGAGCATTATTGGCGAAGTCCAAGTTGATCATGACGCTCTGCAAAAACAGGTTGCGCAATCCGAAGCCGATTGGAAGATTCAACGGGCCGAATTAGAGGCCGTTCGCGAAATGAAGCTTGCCGTGGTTGTCTCGCAGATTGCTGAGCGAACCGAGGCAATCAAGCCCGAACGAACGCGGCTCGAAGAAGAGCGAGCGACACGAGTCGCTGCGGCTGAAAAGACGCTTAGCGAAGCACAAGCGAATTTGATCACGACTACCGAAAAACGATTTGCCGACGCCTCCAACGTGGAATGGCATCCCTTGTCGGCGACCGAGTTGTCGGCATCGAACAAAGCGGTGTTGACGCCTCAACCGGATCGTTCGATCCGAGCATCGGGCAACGCCGACAAAGGCATCTACACGATCAAGATGCCCACGACGCTAAAACAGATCACAGGGTTTCGATTGGAAGCGTTACCGGCTGCGGATCTGCCCGCCGGTGGTCCTGGATTGCCCGACAACGGCAATTTTGTGGTCACTGAATTGGTGATCCAAGTGCAAAATAACGGTAAAGATCAAAAGCCGGAGAAGGTCGAAATCGCAAAGGCACAAGCCGATTTCACTCAGGGCGGCTTTGACATCAGCACCACGTTTGATGGAAAGACGAATGACCAAGGCGGCTGGGCTGTATCGCCTTCACTTGGCGTGGTGCACTGGGCCACGTTCCAACTGAAAACGCCGATCGCGAATCCCAGCGGTTGTACGTTGACGTTTGATCTGCATCAGTTCCACAACGCAGCGAATCACCGTTTGGGACTGTTTCGTATCTCGGCCACCACGGCCGAAGGCGACATCCCGCTCAGCCAAAGCGAATCGATCGCTGCAGCGTTATCGACTCCGGCGGATCAGCGTAGCGAAGCGGTCACCAAGCTGATCGTCGACTACGGTACAGCCACGGACAAGGGCATCGCCGATTTGCGTGCGGCATTGGCCGAAGCTCGAAAGCCTGTTCCACCGGACCCGACGCTGGTCCAGTTGGAACAACGCAAAACGAATCTTTCGGTTGCGACTGCGGACGATCCCGCACTTGTCCAGCTTCGCAAAGACTTTGCCGAAAGCACAAAACAACTCGGCAATGTCCGTTTGACGGCGGCCGAAGATTTGGCGTGGGCGTTAATCAATAGCCCTGCGTTTCTGTTCAATCACTGATTTAACCAAGAGAGAGAACGAACGATGTTGTCATTCAAAGGTTTCAAAGCAAAGGATCTCTGCGATCCGCATCTCTCGGCTACTCGTCGCACGTTTCTGCGAGTGGGTGGTTGTGGCATGCTCGGTTTGTCGTTGCCGTCGCTGCTGAAAATGCAAAGTGCCGCGGCTTCAGAGAAACATGTCGGTGGTCCGGGCTGGGGTAAAGCCAAAAGTATCATCTTGCTGTATTTGCAGGGCGGGCCGAGCCAATTGGATTTGTGGGACCCCAAAGAAAATCTGCCGGATAACGCCAAAAGTGTTTTCAAGCCGATCAGCACAAAAATCCCAGGGGTGAAGTTCACCGAAAACCTGCCGCAGCTCAGCCAGGTGAATGACCGCTTCACGATGATTCGGTCGATGTCGTATA
>CAXBHV010000331.1:0-6853 GCA_963974855.1 uncultured Rhodopirellula sp.
CCGTCGGTCGAATTGTCCGCGTTTCCATAGGCTAAGTCTTCGTAATGTCCATGCGATCGACGAAGAGGAAGTCAATCGGTCTAACGCGGCGGCCTCGGCCGATGTCAATAATCGAGCCTCGGCCATGCTGGTCCACAGCTCGGTACCCTGTTCGACCTCGTTGCGAGCGAGCAACAATTGCTGGCGCATTTTGGGTTCGAAATGGTAGCGAGCTAATGTGGACAGGGCGCCGGGCATGGGGCGCCCTGCTTCCGCATTGTCCGCAAGCATGTTCAAAAGCTCAGCGTTTCTTGGCGAGGCGATGTTTGCGGGAAACCAACTCGCCAATGTTCTTCGCAGCCAACGTGAAACGGGGCTGAAAGTGACAATGACGCCGATCAAAAACGCCATCGCCAACCATGGCCCGAAATTGATGAACATCCGACCAAAAGAGATCAGCAGTTGAAATTCCCATGGGAAAGCGACAATTTCTTCCTTGGGCGAGATTTCGTCCGCCAAATTGACAAGAATGGGAACGATGCTCGTAAACAGAAACAGCAAGATCAGTGATACCACCAATGCAATCATCGAACCGTAGATCCAGATCTGGCGGATGTGCGTCTGCCGACGATTGCGAGATTCGTCATTTCGCTCCGCTAGTCGATTCAGTGTTATTGGTAGGGTGCCATTCTGCGTCGCAACGCGAATGGTCAAAACCGCGTTGTCGGTGAGTACGTCAGGCGTTTGCTCTAACGCTTCAACAAGATTGGTCCCTTCGCTAAGTCGCTGTGCCAAACGTTGCAACCGACGGCGGTATGACCAACGATGCTCGGTTGCCAGATTTCGTACCAACAATGCCAAATCAAGACGCTCGGATGTTCCGATTGCTAAGATCTGGATCAGCGATTGCTGACATGTGTCACGCGTGTCGCTGGGCCACCAAGGCATCATTTTCCAGCGAGTTCCCCAGTGATATCCACGCATCAAAAGTTCTTCGAGCATTACGATAACCCCGTAATAAGACTGAAGAGTGGTAAATACAGCGAGAATACGACAACGGCGACTACAAAAGCGACGCCCAAGGTTGCCAGCGGCGATGTGATGCCTCCGGCCCAATCAACACGGTTCCGCACACGTTCGCGGTAAATTGCCGCCAATGATCGTAGCAATGCCGTGTTGGGCTTTGACTTGGTGCCGGGTTTATCAGGACCGCTCGTCGAAAGTGCATAGATAAGATTCGCGGGCAATCGGCTCGCAACGAAGGATTGGTTAAGCGGCGTCGTTCCCTGGTTTGCATGGTTGGCAAGTCCGACGGCAATATTACGAAGGTGTCGATTTCCACACGATTGGCCTGCAAACCAAATCGACTCAGGCAGCGACGCGCCCATGTCAAGCAACTCAGCCAATTGATTCGTAAATCGGGCCATCGCCGCAACACTGGCTGAATTTCCTTCGGCAAAACGGCCAAATATTCGAGTCGCTAGTGCAAACTGGGTCCACAATCGATACATCACGTAAATCGCCAAGACCACTGCGATGACGACCAGCAAGGAAAAAAAAGGGGACTCTGTCATCGTGCGACTGCACCAGATCAAAAAAAGCGTCGGCGCAGGCAATTGGATTCCAAATTCGACGTACATTTTTTCAAAGGTCGGCACGATCGTAAAACAGATGACGACGAACACAGCGAAGGCAAGCGAAATGGCTATCGCCGGGTAAAGCAAAACATGACGAGATTGAATCCGTGAGTCTGCTACTGCGTTAGCGTACGCTAAAGCACTCGTCAATCGTTTCGCTTTCGATGGTTCAGCCATCGCGGCACTGGCATGCGTCAGCCAGATCGCCGTCGCTGGGTCACTCATCAAAACACTTGCCGAAACATTCTTTTTAAGTTGCTCAACCAATCGCCGAAGTTGCCGGCGACTTTGGTTACGCGGCATCTCTTCGGCAAGTGCTGTGAAAGCAGCAATCAAATCGTTACGATGCAACAACATGTTCTCCACATGTTTTCGAATCGCCGATTCAGGTGTGGGGATATAGATGGGCATTGCACCTGGCAACGTAAAAGTGAACGAGATGAAGTTTTAGGAAACGTGTTCGCGCCGCGTCGTAGGTCAACTGTTCCGACAAATGAGCCGAGTTCGTTAGCGTCGGGCGTGCGGCTAATGCCGGTGGCTCAAAAATACGATGAAAGCAGAACTCTGGGACAATGCGCAGCTAGGTGATGGCTTTAAGGAAATGGATCCATGGCACAAAAATCGACAGTGCGTAGATCAGCACGATGACTCCTCCGATCAACGCGGTCGCGATCGACGGAACGAGGTACCGCCAAACAGTCGCAAGTCGCTCCGCCTTGTTTCGATACGAGCGAGCAACAAATCGCAATACATCGCCGCGGTCGTGCTCGTCGATATTGACAGTAACTGCCCAACTCAACAAAGGTGACATTTGGTTTTGATCACTCAGCAAGAACGTTCCATTGGCAGCGGTTGACGCACCAATTCCGCAAATCGACATGCTCTCGGACATCGGAACGCCTTGTTCAAGCAAGCCCGCCATTTGTTCGGCGGTTTCGGAACTCTTCACTGCGTTTGCGTAGCCGGTACCGCCCGGGATCGACGACCAATGCAGACGTTCGCCGTATCGTTTCCAAAGAAACACACCCACCAAGAACAACACCGCCAACATTGGTAACCATGCCGGCAACCAATTGCGTACGATTTCGAGCAACGAAACCGTGGCTCCTTGTTCAAGCGATAGGTCATCGTAAATGGATTCGATCTTCGGATTTGTAAAAAAAATCGTAAAGATGAAGGCAACCAGCGTTAACACGACAACGATCGCAGTTTGAAACATCCATTGACTGACATTCGATTTCAATCGATGTTCGGACTGTGCCTTACCGCTTGCGACCTCCAGTGCGACGGCGGTATCGCCGGTTCGCAGCAACGACAGCAGGGTTTGTCGATAACGCGACGAAATCAACGCATCCTGCTCGATGGCAACTTGAACCGAATCGCCTCTTGCTACTCGCACCCCAACACGGGCGTCGAGTTGTGAAATTGCCTGTTCGATTGATTGGTGGTCATCATCCTTTCGGATATCAATCGGCAGCCCTGTCTTAGCGACCAGAACAAGCTGTTCGTTGAACTCGACGATCTTGTCAAACTCTGTCACTGGATGTTGAGTTCCGTAGAGAATGCGTGAAGAGGAAGGATTCTATCAGTGAAACCGCGATCATCCTATGAGGTGACAGCGCACGCCGCAAACAACGTCAAATCTGCGTTCAGGCGGCCGCGACAAATGTTGTGCGTCCCGATTGTTATTCCGGGCTTGATCGGCACGGCCTAATATGGGCTATTGTGGCATTCGAAAGCGGCTGGCTTGTGTCTGACGCAGTTGAGTGAACGCTTCGCACATGCCCCATTGAGAACCAATGTCCGACTGCATCGAAAGCTCTGCCGCTTTGCGATGCAACTCGCCCGATGTAGCTCCGGTGAATCGTGTTTGATACTGGCCCATCAACTCGACAAACGGTGACGCGAGGCAAAACATCAAAACCGCACAGACAAAGAAACCGCCAATACGCCGTTCGATCATCGTGTCATTGCAAACATTGCGAGCCGCCTCGAGCGTGCGAGGACGCAGATCATCCGACGGGCGAACATAGTTTCCCGCAGCGTGGATTCGTTTTTCGAGTTCGCTCAGACCCTCTTCTCCGCATGCGTCGTGGTACAACTCACTCATGAACCACCTCCGCTTCGCCTGCGTAGAGCTTTTCAGCCAGTTTTTCGATCGCGTAACGATATCGACTTGCCGCAGTCGAAGGTGTGATTTCAAGTACGGATGCGATCTGGGCAAACGTCATCTCTTCCCAGATCTTGAGCACGACGACTTCACTTTGTTCGGCCGGCAGGGTTCGCATCGCAGCCCAAACGGCGCGATGTTCGTCCTCGAGTTCCACCGCGTCAACCACTCGCCGGGTCAACAAATCAGTTAAATTGCCGACGAGGGACCAGCGTTTTTTTCGTCTTAGGATTACAAGCGACTCGTTGCGTACCATTCCTAACAAATATCCCCACGGCTGGTCGGCAGAGGATAATTTCTCGGGTTCCAGGGCGACGCGGACGAGTGCAGTCTGCACGGCATCTTCGCCGTCATGTTGATTTCGGGTGATTGTGGTGGCATAGCGAACGAGACGTTGAGCCGTCAGATCGTAAAGCCCCGACAGTGCCGGGGCACTGCTTTCGGCGATACGCACGGCATGTAGACGCACGCGTTCGGAAAAGGTTTCAAAGTTAGCCATCGAACCTAAGGATGCGCGGTAGCGGCAGATTTGTCTAACGTTTCTGAGAAATATTCAAATTATCTCACGTCTCGGTGAATTTCGTACGCGTCAGCTTAAACTGCACGGTTAACGAAAATGCAACGGATCGAAATTTCGTTAGCCGTTTTGGCGCTAGCCACGGTTCACACGGCAAACAAGAGAACCGTGGCGTGCGCCAAAACGGCCAACAAAACAAACACCTACTCCTAATTCCGCGCTCAGCGAACAGTTTTTAGCAGCGTGAAAACTTGATTCTTCAGCGTTTTGAAGCGGTCTTCGCTCAGTTTCCGGTAAAACGCTTTCAAAATCGCTGCGCCGTGACCGTGATCTAATTGCGTGACCATTTGCGAAACGACATCGTCAAGTGTTCCCGAGTCGATCGGATAGGTGTCGCCCGTGTAGACACACGCGTAGCCCGAAATCTTGTCACCAAACAGCTGGCGAAGATACTGAACAGCCGCTGCCATCGATTCTTCTTTTAATGTATGAGGTTGCCGCCAATCGTAAGGTGGCTCCCATTCGCGGACAGGACGCAATAAATCGATATGCGTCAGCACGGCGATCACCGCTGGAGGCTTTAATTTACGTTCTTTTTCGTAAACCGCTGCGAGTTCCTCGAGCATTTGACGATCGGCGTCACGAGCCGACGAGTTGGCTGCCATCACCAACAGGATGATGTCGGCGGTCTTTGTCGCCGTGCGTATTTCACGTAATTGATTCTCTGTGACGTCGGCTTCGTCGTAACCCGGAGTGTCCAGCAGCGTTAACTCGCTTGTGGATCCAGGCAACGTGTATTGGTGCCGCGTGACTTGCCGCGTCTCGGGCATGACGCTCGTGGTTGCGACTTGGTTATGCATCAACGCATTGATCAGACTCGACTTGCCCGCTTTGACTTGCCCCATCACCGCGACAGTGGTCGAGAGGTCGTCCAAATCATCGATCGATGTTTCGCCACGATCGAACTCGTGAGCGACCCCCGCCATCTCGGCGAATTCCAACCGATATTTGCGAGCCCCGCTTCGCAGACGACCGCTGTACATTTCGATCAAGTAGTAGCCGAGTTGGCGAAGAAAACGTTGATAGAATCCGCGAATCAATTCGTTCTGTAATTCCACCGTAACGTTCGCCGATTTTCGCCACAGCGGATAGGCCAACATCTTCGCCGGATTTAAAATCGCCGAGCCAAAATAGAACACTTTCTGAGCGACATCCAACGCATTGACGACTTTGGGCAATCGCTTGATTTGACCAATCGTCGCCAAGTCGCTGCCCGGTATCGACGCGATCACCCATTCCTCGAGATCTTCGGCTGCCAAGTGAATGACTGCCAAAATTTCGACCAAAGTCAGCGGATGAAAAAGCTCGTCACTGTTGCGTTTGTGATAGTGATGAGCCAATCGCTCTGCCAAAATTTGCGCATCGCCGATATAGCGGTTGAAATCCATTACCGAGTCTGCGTCGATATCCTGAACTTCACGCCGATATTCTTCGACGATCTGAATCGCCGAGCTGTCTTGCGGTGTCCAGAAATCGGGAGCCGAAAGCGGCTTGCCCGAGAACGTGCGATTGACCTTCGGCGGCTTCCAAACTTTTCCGATCAACCACGCCGATCCCCACATCAATGGCAGAAACCAGACGATTTTGTAAAACCATCCGGTTTGATAGATTGCAAATGCACCTAATAAGACGTAACAAGCTACTGGCAACGTCCAAAGTAAAAACAGTACGACGAAGCGGAGACTGACACTGCGGATTCCATTCATTTGGCTCTCCAAAGCTCATGACCACGCTTCAGTTCTTCGGCAAAGATCTCTTTCAGTTGCTCGGAACTCGGTGCATGTCCTTCGCGCAGATCGGCAAAGTACCAATCCCACGACATACCAAGGGCATAGGTGAACGCGAACGAGGTCGCCGCGCCGGCAGCCATCCCGACCCAAGGAATAAATTTCAAAATGCCACGCATCCCCAAACGCAATGCGACTCGGGTTCCGGCCGCACTGCTGAGCACCGCCCAACGAGCCGGTGTGATCTCTTGTTCGTAGATCTTGGCAATCTTCATTGCCAAATGAGTTTGGATGGCCAGCACAACCGGGATATCGACCCATGGAACTGGAACCGCGCCCGCAGTTCCCGCCAGTGCACTGGACGCCAACACCTGCCACCTCGCTCGCGTTTGTCGGGCCGAGGCGTTGTTTGATTCAGTGTCGTTAAGCGTCAGGATTGCTTGACGATAAGCCAGTGGCAGCTGTGCTAGGATCGCATTTTTGAGCCGGTCTCCACCAAAATTGGGATCGGCAAATCCGTCTTCAAGCTGCGTCAGGTCGACGGGGATCACGACATCATGAAGACCGGCGAATTGTCTAATCTTTTCTTGGATCAGTTCGGGTAACGGATCCGGGATCGACAGCGGATCGTCAGCGTTCTGATCCGTGGATTGCGAAAACGGATCGGGACCGTCGGACAAATCGACGTTACCGGTGACCTCATGCAGACACGTCAACACCAGCATGATCGGACGGGACGGAGACGCTTTGCGAATCCGACGCA
>CAXBHV010000332.1:0-6847 GCA_963974855.1 uncultured Rhodopirellula sp.
ACGCTTGTCCCGATAATCGGCACGCCGGCTTCCTTGAGCCCGCGAGCAAGATTCAAGGGAGTTTGCCCACCGAACTGAGCGATCACGCCGTCCGGTTTGATCTCGTCACAGATGTTCAGCACGTCTTCGATTGTCAATGGCTCGAAGAACAGCAGGTCGGACGTGTCGTAATCGGTACTGACGGTTTCGGGATTGCTGTTGACCATCACGCTTTCGATACCAATTTCACGCAAGGCGAAACTGGCGTGACAACAACAGTAATCGAACTCGATCCCTTGCCCGATTCGGTTCGGGCCACCGCCCAGAATGATGACACGTTTCTTGTCACCCGTGCGTGGCGGAAGCTCGTCTTCGTGCTCGTAGGCACTGTAGTAATAAGGTGTGTAGGCCTCGAATTCGGCGGCACATGTGTCCACACTCTTGAAGACCGGTTTGACGCCGTGGCTCAGTCGCTTGGCACGAACTTTCAGTTCGGTCGTGGACGTCATTTTGGCGATTTGGCGATCCGAGAAACCGAACCGCTTCGCTTGCCAGAAGTCATCTCGCGTCATCGAGTCGATGGAGCCAATTGCACGTATCCGATCCTCTTCCTCAACGATTTGGAACATGTGATCCAGGAACCAAGGGTCGATATGAGTGAGCGAGTAGATCTCGTCCATCGACATGCCCGCCTTGATCGCGTACCGCATGTAGAAGATACGCTCGGCACCCGGCGTGCTCAACTTGGCAACGATCTCGTCCATGTCGGACTGGTTCTCGGTGCCCCATGTGTCTTTGTTGTCGCATCCCAAACCGAAGGCACCGACTTCCAAACCACGCATCGCTTTCTGAAGCGATTCCTTGAAGGTACGTCCGATCGCCATCGTTTCACCGACGCTCTTCATCTGAGTCGTCAGTGTCGCGTCGGCTTCGGGGAATTTCTCGAAGGCGAAGCGTGGCATCTTGGTAACGACATAGTCAATCGTCGGTTCGAAACAGGCCTTGGTCTTCTTGGTGATGTCATTGGGAAGTTCCCAAAGCAGATAACCGACCGCCAATTTGGCTGCGATCTTTGCGATCGGATATCCAGTGGCCTTACTGGCCAATGCACTCGATCGGCTGACGCGAGGATTCATCTCGATGACGATCATGCGTCCCGTTTTCGGTTCGATCGCAAACTGGATATTGCTGCCACCCGTTTCGACGCCGATTTCGCGAATCACGGCCAACGAAGCATCTCGCATGCGTTGGTATTCTTTGTCCGACAATGTCTGGGCCGGGGCAACGGTAATCGAGTCGCCTGTGTGAACGCCCATCGCATCAAAGTTTTCGATGCTACAAATGATGATGCAATTGTCGTCGCGGTCGCGGACGACTTCCATCTCGTATTCTTTCCATCCGATGATCGACTCTTCGATCAAGACTTCGGTGACAGGCGATTGATCGAGTCCGTTTTGGACCAGCGAATCAAACTCGTCGCGGTTGTACGCAATCGCCGATCCTGAACCGCCCATCGTAAAGCTGGGCCGCACCACGGCTGGCAAGCCAACCAGCGCGAGTGCCTCGCGAGCTTCCTGTAAAGTATGGACGGTGCTTCCGATGCAGACGTCCAAGCCGATCTTTTCCATCGCTTCCTTGAACTGGTCTCGCTCTTCCGCTTTGGCGATGACTTTGGCGTTGGCGCCAATCATCTCGACGCCATATTTTTCCAAGACGCCGTTGGCTTCGAGGTCCATCGCCACGTTGAGTCCGGTTTGTCCGCCCAGAGTTGGCAGCAGGGCGTCGGGGCGTTCTTTAGCGATGATTTTCTCAACCATCTGCCATGTCAACGGTTCGATATAGGTCGCGTCCGCAGTCGCGGGATCGGTCATGATCGTCGCAGGGTTGCTGTTGACCAGGACGACCTCGTAGCCTTCTTCGCGTAAAGCCTTACACGCTTGTGTACCGGAATAATCAAATTCACAAGCCTGCCCAATTACGATCGGACCACTACCAATAAGCAGGATTTTCTTGATATCGTCTCGACGAGGCACGGAGTTTTCCCGAATTGTTGGGGGATGGAGGTTGGTTCGAAATCCGACACGCGGGGGCAGCGGGCGATCCGGCAGTGGCCAATTCAGAAGAAAAAACCACGCCTCCGCGGCTGCTAAACCAGACGCATGCAAATTGCCGCAAAGAATAGCAAAGAATCATGAGTTGCCGTAGTGGTCGCTCCGCTCAGAAACGCGTTGCGTGATTCATCTGGGCTTTGGCCTAACGTTTAGGGAACGCGAGCCCAGTACGGTCCACCCCGGCAAACTCGCTAAGGCCGGCTCCAAAAAGCCCGGAAATCGTGCACGCGATCGAGATGCGGGGCATTCAGACGATCTGTCTGGTCAGCCTGTTCCGTCTGCTGCCGTGTGGGGGGATAGGTCAACATTTGCTTAAACGGCAACGGCCCCGCACTTTGCCCACTCAGCGTGTTCAGATCGGCGTCCTTGTCCCAGCCAACACAGTGCAGGACAAAGTCTCGTTTCCAGCCAGGCGGCGGTGCATCGGCGGGAACGCTGAACTGCAACGCAATCTCATCACCGCTGCCCATCACCACCATCGCGTCATCCCAGGCAGCCAACAACCCAGAACAATCGCCGTACCGCGTAAAACGGCCGGTTAGTGGTGGCCATTTGGGCGACACACTGCTTTTCTCGTAATCATACGTTTCCGGGGCCAGTGGCGATTCCTTGATTCGCTTCGAGAAACCGCGGTAATCAAGCTTCGCGTCGATCAGCGAAAGCGAATGCGTCTGGTACGCCGCCGGTTTGGACTGGACCGCCACCTCAGCCGCGTCCCAATAGATTTGGGCCGACGTGCGAACCCGCAGCCGAGGATCCTCGCGGTTGATCGCATCGGTCACGTCCACGACGATCGTCTTTGTCTTGCCGCCAGGGAAGCCAACAAACGGAATCGCCTTCCGCCATCTATCCGGCTCATCCGCGTCCGGAACCCACAACGACGGAAACTCAATCGGTTGTAATTCGGGGTTCTGATCGATTTGGATATTGAGTGATGTGTCGGTTGGCAAAATCCAGCCTGTCAAAACCAAGTAGATTGATTCGCTCGATTCGGAGTCGTTCGGTAAAAAGTCGGAGCCAAAATCAACGTCGATCCAGTGAGGCTCGCACAGTCCTTGACGCAATCGCCGATCAAACCCTTGCACATAGTCCTGGTCGATCTTGGTGAGTTTTTCGCTGATGTCACGACCGTGGGTGTCTACGGCCTGTTTCAGCTTTGTCACATTTTGATCGTCGAACGCATAAATCGTCGGTGTCGCAATTTCGGCAGGCCCCACTTTCTCGTTGGTCCAAATATCGATCGCCTGCGGGTGATCGACCGCTACCAACGAAACATGGTCAAAGTAGGCGACTTCCCACAGTTCTTCAGTGATCCGCAGTTCGTATTTACCATCACGCTCGCGGATGTAATCGCCGTCCACTTTCAAATATTCCCAGGGGCGATCTCTCGCCACGACGCCGTCGGCAACTTGCAGCCCCAGCGGCGCGGCCCACAAACAATCGGTCACAAATGCATACTGCTGGCCATCCCAGGCATACAAATACGGGCACGACCCTTTGAGTGTCTGCTCTTCTTCGACCAAGGCGTCAATTTTTGGGTCACGGATCGTTTGCGTTAATCCGTTGGGGAAAATCACTCGCAGCGAAGCGGAGCCTGAAAACGAGCCGAGACCAAAATGGGTGACGGGCGAGCGGATCACTTCTGCACGGTAATGCGGCCCAAATCGTAATTCGGCGACTGAACCGATCGCGTAGTGATTCACACGTCCACTGCTGGCATTATTGTCGTCGATTCCGCGAAAACGGACGTCGAGATAATGTCCTGCGGATGCGGTTTGATTCAGCGAAACCAGAGCGTTCCCCTTACGGACTCCCACAACGTCCAGCAATCCGTCGGCGTTGAAATCGGCAACGCAAAGTGAGGTCTCGCCCAGCGATTCCCCGATCTTTTGCACTGACGAATCGGGGGCCGTGCCTAGTCGAAATGCGGACGCAGATAATTCGCTTGACCGCAACACGTCGGCCAGGATGTCGTTGTTAAAGTCGCCAACCAGCATCGCATCGCCCGTTTGCTTGGTTGTCTGCACACGATCTACCGTCCAAATGCCTGCAGCGGCGGTTTGCGAATACGCGATCGTTGTCGCATCGGCAGCACCCACGACGACATCCCACGAAACATTGCCATCCACGTCATCGATCGCGATCGAGTGAGCCGCATCGATCTTCGGAATCTCAGCTAGTTCACGATAACGAAATTGCAGGTGCAGCAGATTTTCGACCAAACCGACTCGGCCTGCGTCGTCGAGAGTCACCACGTCCAAATCAAGATCGCGGTCAAGATCAACTATTTCCATGGCAATGATATGGGGCGTTTTCGATAGTGAGGTTGTTTCGTCGGTAGAGGCGGCTTCAAAAAAAGTCCGATTGCCTCGATTGACGAACACACGCAGTCCCTGGTTCTTGGTCGCTAGCATCAAGTCCAAATCGCCGTCACCTTCCAAATCGCCAGCGATCGCCGCCGTGACCTCGGTGATCTCTTCGAGCCCTGTTGCTTTGTCGACGATTTTCAAGCGATCGCTATCCGCGGTTTCGGCTCGTCCATCGACGGCAACCAATTTGATACCGTCGCTACCAAAAGCGACCAACGTTACCACCGTGTTATGCCGGGCTCCCGAAACGACTTGGTTTCCCGCTTCGCTGGAACCGCTTGTCTGGCTCACTTGGATCCGACTCGGATCGCTGCTGTCGACCATGAACAAATCAGCTGCCAGCAATCCGGCGACAGGCATCCCCAACTCAAGCGACGCAAACGGGCTCCATTTTCCCGCATCGTTCTTGATCAGCGTCAGCGTTCCCGTGGACGAAGCGGCGGCAACATCGGGAACGAGATCCAAATCGAAATCAACCGGCATGACTGCCGTGATCTCTGCTAAATCGAGAATCACGCTGCTGTTGAATTGCAGCGGCGCCGCGTCGATTTTTGCAGGCGACTGGGCGGCGATTTCAGCTGCGACGCGTCGCAGCGAATCAAAACTCAATCGATCCAGCGGATGCGGTGCGGCACGACGTCGATCGGTTTTCACCAGCTCGGTACTGTTGAGCACGTTGAACCACAACAGCATTTGGTTTTCTGCGGCGTTCCATTCCGAAGCCTTGATGGCTTTGAGAATCTGGGCCACCAACTCGTCAGGCGTCAAGCCGATCGGTTCGGTTTGGCGTCGCAGCGAAGGTTCAATCGAGCGTGCCAGACGAAGCGTCCGCGATACCGCGTCGGCCGCATCTGCAGACTTAATCGCAAGGTTTAACTTGGCAGCTCGCAGGGCAATGAACAGGTTGTCTTCGTTTTGGTTGGACAGAATCGCAAGTGCCTTGGCGGCCTTTTTGCCCACATCGTTGGGCAAACCATCGATCGGGTCCTCCAATTCATCCAAGACCTGGGTGAGCGGGCCGCCCAATATGATCGACTCGGGGCGTTTCCCCAAATCACCCTCGATCGCGGCAACAAGCCGGTCAAAGATTTCCTTTCGCAGCGTGCGAGTCATCGTCGCTGGCAATAACGAGGCTTCGTGGAGATCGACGCGGCTTTCCAGCCACACCGCGATCACCGGGTTGTCGCCGACGGCTGCGAAATCCTTGATCGATTTCCGTGCCGCATCGATCGCTTGCGGCAATTCGCTGCGAGCGGCCTGTTTTTCCGAAGCATCTAATAGCGAGTTGTTGGCCTTTTCCGTCAGCACGTCCACTCGCAATACACGGTTCAGCGCCCGATTCAGTGCGATGGACGCATCTTTGGGCGATTCCTCGTACAGCGTGCTCCAGTCCTCGTCCGCTGCCGCCGACTCAAAGTTCTCGGTGGCTGCCAGCGCGTCTCGCGTCTTTTGCAGTCGAGCGTTCGCGTCGCTTGATGCTGCGATCGCCGCAGCTTCACCTCCCGAACGCCTGACAATTAAAACCACTGCAATGACCAAAGCCAAAGCGACGACTAGCCCCAGTACAACTTTCAAATTTTTCATCGCCGTTTCGCCTTACATCCGTGGCTTGACTTGCTTGCTCTCGAGATCGAACTCGTAAACTTGCAACTGTTTTGGATCGGCAACAAAAAGCGATTTCTCACCCAGCGAAATACCAACAGGACCCACGAGCGGATCGCCAACGTGCCATGCCTCGGTCTTGCCATCCGCCGTAAACTTCCACACGCTCTTGCCGTAGCCGTCGGTCACGAAGCCATGGTCACCCGCCCAGACGAGGCCATTGGGATATTGGAACGGACGCCCCGAAACAATGGCTTCACTTTTCTTTTCGTCGACATCAATTCGATGAATTGCTTCGTCATCGGGGGTGACGGCCCAAAGTTTTCCATCGCCGTCAAACGCTAGCCCCCGCGCGTTAACGCGAACTACCAACTCGGGGTCGCCGCCTTCGATCGGGAACCGCAACACGGAGCGTTTCTCGGCATCACCGACATAGACCGTCTTCTTGTCGGGCGAGACCGCAAGGGCCATCGCGATGCCCACGCGGGCGTTGCACAGCGGCTTTGGTTCCGCATCTTTTTCCGCGATGTGGTAGACCTCGCGAGTCGCCGAATCACCGACCAGAATGCCTGCCTCGGGATGCATCACGATGCAACGGGGACGATTCATCGGATGCCGCAGCAAATTCGATCCTTGCACAAACAAAGTGCGTCCACCTTCGCCAATCTTCCAAACTCCCGGCAAATCAAGATCCACTACGTACAAATCGCTCGCGTCCGCCACCACATTCAGCGGGTATTTGGGCTCGGCCGTTTCTGCTTTTACCGCAGTTTCCTTGGCTTCGTC
>CAXBHV010000333.1:0-6841 GCA_963974855.1 uncultured Rhodopirellula sp.
TCAGCTCCCAGCTCCCAGACTCCCAGACTCCCTCACTAAATAACGCGGGGGCGGTGTCTTCGAATGTTGCGGCTCGTTTGCAACTGAGAACCACGCCGTCCCTGCCTTTTTTCTCAATGTTCCCATCTGACGGAATAATCGTTACGACCCGGCGCAGACGACAGCCAATTCTCGGTCTCGCGTCGACATGGTTGTATACCCCTTCCCCGTAATGGCGATATCTAAACAGATGTCGCAATTACCTTCAGGGACGGAGATCCAATCATGCTTCCAACTGTTTCACGCTGGGTCGTGGTCAGCTCCGCGGTCTTACTTTTCGGATCTCATGCCTCTGCACAAGAAACTGGGCGGATGGAATCAGGACGAATGGGATTGCCTGAACCCGTGACGTTGGACGCTCCGGCGACGTCCGACAAACCTGCGAGCGTGACCAACCCCAGCGGGATCTTGCCGCTCGCAACCGGTGGACCGTTTGTATTCGAGCCGTTGCCGATGGCGAGCGGTGGATGCAACCCACGACCCAGTCTGTCGTGCACTGGTCCTGATTTCAGTGGCTGTAGCAAGCGTCTCTACTACGGCACCGATCCCTGCGATGACGATCCGGTGCTGCCGCTCTACCCCGCCATCAACGACGGGTTGACCCAACATTGGTACCAGCATGCCTTTCGCATGATCACTCGCAAGAAGACAATCACCGAAGCGATCAAATAGCAGGTCGGAATTTGTTCTGTAATCAAGATTGACTTTAGTTCGGCAATGAATGCCGCGAACGGAATGGCCTCCGTTCTTCACGCACAAAGACGGATCTTATCATGCACGCCTTACGACGCGCCGGTCGCATTCTCGTATCGACATCCTTGCTGCTCGCTACAACGTCGGTCGACGCGCAGCAACCCATCACTGATTCTCAGCAGGTCGAGCGTCATGGGACCGACGCCCACAACCCGATGCCTGACCCGTCCCCCAAGGCATTGCGGCCTCGCGTTGGCGCTAAATTTATTGAGCCGCCACCGGTCCCGCCCGTTCCTGAGTCTTTGGTCCAGGGCATGATCGGCAGCGATGAAACGGCATTGACGCTTCAAACCCTGGAAGCGATGGCCTGCAGTCAGAATCCAACATTGACCCAAGCCCAGGCTCAAATTCAGGGCGAATTGGGCAAAGCAATTCAGGCCGGTTTGATCCCCAATCCGACCGTCAGATACGTCGGCGAACAATGGGGGCTTGATGGAACGGCCGGTGAATGGCAGGGGGCAGAGTTTTCGCAACGCATCGTCACGGGACGGAAATTGCAACTCAGCCGAGCTAAGTTCCTGCAACTAACCCGGGCGTCGCAATGGCGTGCTCTTGAACAAGAGTATCAAGTTCTGAACGATCTTCGCATCCACTTCTGGATGGCTCTCGGTCGACAAGAACTCGTTCAAATTCATGAAGACATTTTGAAGAATGCGGAAGACGCGGTCGTGACGTCCCGCGAACTTTACAACGTCGGCCAAGCGACGCGGGCCGCCATGCATGACGCCAACGTGCTACTACAGAAATCTCGTCTCGACCTGATGATGGCTCAGAACAACTATCGACAAAGTTGGTGGGAGTTGATCTCGATCGCCGGAACTCGGATGCAACCGGCTTCTTTGGTCGGCACCCTCGATGGTCAAGTCAACCCGATCGAGTTTGATGTCGCGTTAGATCGCCTGCTGAGCGAAAGCCCTCAAATACTGGCCGCACGTGCGAAGCTGCAAGCGGATGAGATCAAGGTCAAACGAGAAACCGTCGAGCCGATTCCCGACTTGGTCGTGAGTTACGGCTACGGACGAAACTTTGAGGCAAAAGAGAACACGCATAACACTAGCTTGGCGATCGAAGTTCCTCTGTATGATTGGAACCAGGGCACGATCCGACAAGCAGAATCCGATGTCGTTCGTCAACAAGCCGAAATCAACCGCATTGAATTGATACTACAGCGTGATCTGGCCAGGGTTTACCAAGCCTACTTGATGGCGATTCAAAACGTTCGCAGCTATCAAGACGTCATCGTCCCCGAATCGAGAATGGCATACGAAGTTCTACTCGATGCGTATAAAGAGGACAGAGTCGATTGGCCGCAGGTGCTTGAAAGCCAAGTCAAGTACTACCAAATGCGTGCCCAGTATATCGATCATCTGATCAATTGGCGGACCAATGAGACATTGATCGCCGGCTACTTGCTGCACGGCGGCTTGATGGCACCGACCGGACCTCAGCCTCCAGGACATATTTCGGCGGTTCCAAAACCAAGGTAATCCGCTCTACATGTCCATGCCCATCATTTTAGGGGCCGCCTCGTATCGTTCTGGATCACCGAATCGACGAACGATCTCCGCGAAGACGGCCCCTTTTTCCACCGGCTCGTTGCTCTCCATCACCATCTGGTACAGATCGTCCGGCAACACTCGCATCACTGTCATCAACCCCTTCACCGACATCGCGTAATTGGCACGCATTCCTTTGACCTCGCGGCGACTCCAAACCGCGTTCATCAGTGACTCCGAATGCTCCATCCCCAGCATTTTCTGGGGATACCCAGGGGTATCAAAACCAGGATCGTTGCGAGTGAAATCCACAGTGGGACGAGTGGAAGTGTTTTGCAAATAACGATCTACACTCACACCTTGGCGAATGCGAGGGCCGACCTGCCGAGTCATGTGGTTCATCATGTGATGGACCATGTGGCAGTGAAAGATCCAATCGCCAGGATTGTTCGCGATGAACTCAAAATTCGTCGCTTGTGCGACGCCAACAAGTGAGTTGTTGCGAGGTACCCAGGCACTGCTCGGTGTCCGCGCCCCTTCGTGTCCGGTTTCCCAATAGGTATGGCCGTGCATGTGAATGGGGTGATGCTGCATCGGGGCAAAGTTCAACAGACGCACACGCACTCGTTCACCGTGCTTGCAGACTAGCGGTGTCGTGTACGGACCGCTACGTCCGTTAATCGTGTGCCAGTTCCAGTCCATTCGCCAGCTATCTGAGACCGTCTGAGTGGGCTCGATGAAGAAATTCTGGAAGATCAAACCGAAGTCACGATCAACGGGCGGATCGTAGACCTTTTTGGGATGCACGATGAACCAGCCGACGCTGCCAAACGCTTCCTGCATGGCGACGTGCGAATGATAGAAGAACGTACCCTCTTCGTGGATATCGAATTCGTAGACCATCGACTTGCCCGGCTTGATGGGATTCTGCGTTAACGTCGCTGCCCCATCGTACTGCACGGGAAGCTCAAAGCCGTGCCAGTGTGTAAAGGTGTCTTCGGGGAGTTCGTTGGTAACGATAATACGAACGCGATCTCCTTGGTTCACTTCGATCGTGGGACCCGGCATGCTGCCGTTGTAGCCGTAGACATTCATCTTGTAGCCGGGCAGGAATTCACGCTCGACGGGCATTGGAACAAGATGAAACTCTTTGGCACCGTTCACCATTTTCCAGGGCAGTTTCTGCAGATCCGGAGCTTCGAAAGGTGCGTGCCCCGCGGACGCTGGACGAAATCCCGGCATCTTCTTGCCCAAATAGAACGGCGATTCCGGATCGTTCCCGCGGCTCGGTTTAAACCGACTGAAGCCGTCCATCTCCGCCTGCACTTCAGAGCCAGCGGGCATATCCGGTGTGGCAGACGATTTGCCAATCGGCGCCGGTGCATCGGGATCGTTGGGAAGGCTTGGGGTCTTGCCTGGTTCCTGTGCGATCGCGTTTCCTGCTAGCCCAACGGCGGCGGCGATCCCTCCAGCTTTTAGAAATTTGCGTCGGTTTTCGGTGTTGCTCATCAGATAGTTGCTCAATGTAATCGTGGATGTAGGGCCGGTTCCCACCGGCCAATCACAAGCTGGCCGGTGGGAATGTTTTGTTCGGGGACATGGGTGACGCTTGGAACAAGACGGCGGCGAGCGTCGCTACGAAGTCAGTTTCGCCGTCCGCAATCGCAGCGAGTTTGCGATCACCGAAACGCTGCTCATACTCATCGCTGCCGCCGCAATCATAGGACTCAGCAACAGTCCAAACACCGGATACAGTAGCCCCGCAGCGAGAGGGATTCCCAATGCATTGTAAATGAATGCGAAGAACAGGTTTTGGCGAATGTTGCTCATCGTCTTGCGGCTTAGATTCAACGCTGCCGCGACGCCACGCAGGTCGCCACCGACCAGCGTCACACCGGCCGACTCGATCGCGACACCTGTTCCCGTTCCCATTGCGATTCCTACATTGGATTCCGCGAGCGCCGGCGCGTCATTGATGCCATCGCCACACATCGCAACCACTTTGCCCTCGTTCTTCAGCTTGCGAACGAAGTCATGTTTGTCTTGCGGTGAAACGCCGGCGTGAAATTCGTCGATCCCCAGCTTTGCTGCCACCGCTTTTGCCGTCAGCTCGGCATCGCCAGTCAACATCACGACTTTCAGACCAAGTTCATGAAGCGTGTTGAGTGCCGCAGGCGTGCTTTGTTTGATCGGATCGGTAATCGCCATAATCGCCGCAAGCGACTGGTCGATCGACATGAAGATAACCGTCGCTCCTTCGGATTGATGTGTTCCCGCGTTTGCGCGTCCAGCGTCGACGTTCACGACGCCCTGCTCGTCGAGCAGATCCGCTTTGCCGATCAACACATCGTGTTCCTCCACTCTGGCAAGCACTCCCCCACCCGTGATGCTGTCGAAATCGTTTGCCGTAGCCGTATTCGCGTCATCCACTTTCGCTCTACGTACTACAGCCTGGGCCAACGGGTGTTCGCTTTGACTTTCCACCGCTGCGGCGAGACGTAATACGTCTTGTTCTTTCCACTGACCAAACGTTTCGATAGCGGTCACTTCCGGACGTCCCTGAGTCAGGGTTCCCGTTTTGTCAACAACAATTGTGTCGACCTTTTCCATCACCTCCAGGACTTCCGCGTTTTTAATCAACACGCCCTCTTTCGCTCCGCGGCCAACGCCGACCATCACCGACATGGGCGTTGCCAAGCCTAGCGCACAAGGGCAGGCAATAATTAGCACCGCGACGGCGGCCACAAACGCATGTGCCAACTGCGGCTCGGGTCCCCACACCGCCCAGCCAACAAAGGCGATGATCGAGCAGGCAATCACGGCCGGCACAAAGTAGCGAGCGACCACGTCGACCAGTTTTTGAATCGGTGCTCGGCTGCGTTGTGCATCGGCGACCATTTGCACGATACGACTCAGCACAGTGTCACCGCCCACGCCCACTGCTTCCATCACCAGAGCACCGGTTTGGTTCAAAGTTCCCCCAGTGACTTCGTCGCCCTCAATTTTTTTGACCGGGATTGGCTCGCCCGTCAGCATCGACTCGTCCACGCTGCTGCTGCCGCTGACAACCCTGCCGTCAACTGGCACCTTTTCGCCCGGACGAACTCTCAGATGATCGCCCTTGTGGACCGCGTTGAGAGCAACTTCTTCCTCGCCGTTATCCGTAATCCGGTGAGCTGTTTCGGGGGCTAGTTGCAGCAATTCACGAATCGCACCTCCGGTTTGCTGACGTGCCCGCAGTTCCAAGACCTGGCCTAACAGCACCAGCGTGATGATCACGGCGGCGGCTTCGAAGTACAGCGGCGGTACACCGTTTTCAAAGAACGCTTTGGGGATCAAGTTTGGCAGTACCACCACGACCAAACTAAAAAAGTACGCCGCCAAGGTTCCCACGGCAATCAACGAAAACATGTTCAGATTCATACTGCGGAACGACTTCGCACCTCGCACCAAAAGCGGCCATCCGCACCAAAAAACGACAGGTGTGGCGAGTACCAGTTGCAGCCACGCGGCGGCATCGGTCGACAAGAAATTGGTCAACCGCAGTCCGACCATCGGTCCCATTGCGATCAGCAGCAACGGTACCGACAACACCACGCCGACCCAGAACCGTCGTTTCATGTCGGCGTACTGTTCATCGTCACCGGAATCGGCCATATCGATGAACTTCGGCTCCAGATCCATCCCACAGATCGGGCAATCCCCCGGCCCCTTCTGTTCGATCTCCGGATGCATCGGGCAAGTGTAGATTGCTTTCTCGTCTACAGCCGGATTGCTCACATTGGCAGCCGAACCACCTCCTTGCGACTTCCCGCCACAACAAGAATGCTCTCCACTTCCCATCTCCAGTTTGTTTTTCTCCCCCTGTTTCTTTTCTGCCTCCTTCTTTGCGCGTGCGATTAGCACGCCAGCGGGGTCAGCTTCGAACTTTTGTTGGCAGCCCGCACTGCAAAAGTAGTACGTTTGGCCTTCATGCTGGCTTTCCAGAGCTTTTCCGGGGCTAACGGTCATGCCGCAAACGGGGTCGATTGCGGTAATTTGATTCGTTGGCATGGTGGACATCCTGGCAATCTCCTCAGCCACGTGCAAATTCGCCATGCGAATGTGGTACACGAAGGACTTGACGGTAATTTTAACATTTTACGGGATACCCTGTACTGGTATGCAACTTGCATTCCAATTCAAGTAAAATTCGTTTGCTTTCGTTATTCGCTTGGGGATCGAGTGTCCTGGGGGCGTGACGCTATCGATCGAGAGAGAGTCGTCTGAAAAAAACGACGTCATCGAGAAAGTCAGTAATGCTGAAACGCAAACATCGCCGACACGACAGAGAACCGCATCAATGATCTTGCCCGCGGCCTTGCCATTAAACTCGAACGCGGTGGTTGGCCGATGGTTGGCCCTCTGATCGCCGACTACACATGGCTTGCCGAACAAATCTCGCCGATACTTGCGGGCGATAATTGATGGAGACCGTTCTGACGCTCGACCGTGGTGCAACTTTTTGCGTTTGGGGTCAGAGAGCGACGCGTTTAATGCTCAACCTCAACTAA
>CAXBHV010000334.1:0-6839 GCA_963974855.1 uncultured Rhodopirellula sp.
TGACCCGCTTTACCCCGCTTGGCATCATTAATACGGCAGGCGAGGCAAAGGCGAAGTTCACCGCGGCATCGTTGCGAGCATCGGCCGGAGAGTCGCTCGGTCAATTCCGCTGGATTGTCTGGGCTGTGTCCCCAGTGACCGATACTGGCGGCGGCGAGAACACCGCCTTCCAAGAGCTTGCGGTCGACGTTCTCGAATCGAAGGATTCTGCTGCCTCCGATAAGCCTAATTTCTTGTTCATCGTTGCCGATGACCAAGCCCCCTTCGATCTCAAAATCTACGATCCCGCATCGGCGCTAGAGACCCCGGTGATTGACCGGCTGGCCGCCGAGGGTTTGGTGATCGATGGAGCCCATCAGATGGGAGCGTGGTGTGGCGGCGTGTGCACTCCATCGCGACATATGATCATGTCCGGCCGCACGCTTTGGCATGTTCCGGATAAACCAAAACAAGGTCGGAATCCGCTTGAGGCGGATCCAAATCATGTGCCACCGGATCTTGCGGACCATACGTTGGCGGCGGTTTTCAACGCGGCGGGGTACGACACGATGCGAACCTGCAAGCAGGGGAATAGTTACGCTGCTGCGAATGCGAAGTTCACGGTGGTTCATGATGCCGTCAAGCGAGGCGGCACGGATGAGTCCGGCAGCGCGTGGCACGCAAAACAGGTGCTCAACTATCTCGACGGGCGCGAGGCCTCAGGCGACCAAGACCCATTTTTGATCTATTTCGGTTTTTCACATCCCCACGATACGCGAGACGGAAAGCCTGAGTTGTTAGCCAAATATGGCGCGGTGAATCATCGGGACAAAAACAGCCTCCCATCGGCCAATCCGAAGCAGCCGAAGCTTCCCAAAAACTATCTCACGAAACACCCCTTCGACAATACAGATATGAAGGTGCGCGACGAGGTAAACGTCAGCGGGGTCTGGACCAACCGTGATGAACGCACCATTCGCAACGAGCTGGGCCGCGAGTTTGCCTGTAGCGAAAATATCGACATCCAGATCGGTGCCGTGTTAGAAAAGCTCAAGCAGATGGGCGAACTCGAAAACACTTATATTTTCTATACGTCGGACCACGGAATGGCGATCGGTCGGCACGGACTGCAGGGCAAACAGAACCTCTACGAGCACACCTTCCGTGTTCCCTACATCGTGAAAGGTCCCGGCATCAAACCAGGATCTCGTGCTGTGGGTAATATCTACCATCTCGACGCGCTCGCAACCCTGTGCGACCTCGCTGGGATTGAAGCGCCAAAGACCAGCGAAGGCATTAGCTTTAAACCGGTTCTCGAAGGCAAGCAGGATACGGTTCGCGATGTGCTCTATGGCGCGTATTGCGGTGGTGCAAAACCCGGAATGCGCTGTGTCAAGAAAGGCGATTGGAAACTGATCCGCTATGAGTCGATCGAAGACGGGGTCAGCGAAACCCAGCTTTTCAATTTGGCCGAAAACCCCGATGAACTATTGCCCCAGCACCATGATCCGAAGCTGATTGCGCTAACGCAGTACACGCCGCATCCGCAGCAAACCAATCTCGCCAGCGATCCGGCCTATGCCGAGAAGCTTGAGGAAATGGAGCAGATTCTGCTGGACCAGATGCGCAAACACTTTGATCCGTATCGCTTCTCCGATCAGCCAGATGATGGTTTGAATACAAAATACATCTCCAATTCGCCAGCACACAAGAGTAAGTAAAATGCAGAGATTGACATCTGGAAGCGGCAGTTGAATCAACCACAATCCGTACGTCAGCGGACTCCGCACGCTGTCGCAAAACCGAGGTAACGAAATGAAGACAATGATCGTATTCGTGGGACTTGTACTATTCTGCAATCGCTGTCTCGTCGCTGATGACTTCACGCCGGATCGCGTCGTGACTTACAAAACCGTTGGCGACGTGGAGCTGAAACTACATGCCTTCGAACCCAAGGGACATCAGACGAGCGACAAGGCTCCTGCCATTGTTTTCTTCTTCGGGGGTGGCTGGGCCGGCGGAGATCCCAAACAGTTTTTCCAACAAGCGAGATCGCTTGCCGACGACGGTATGGTCGCCTTCTCGGCCGATTATCGCGTCAAAAGCCGCAACAAAACGACGCCGTTTGAATCGGTCAAAGATGCGAAGTCGGCGGTGCGTTGGATTCGCAGTCACGCGGCCGAACTTGGAATCGATCCCGAGAAAATTGTAGCCTCGGGCGGCTCGGCAGGCGGTCACATCGCCGCTTGCACTGGAGTGATTCAAGCCGAAGAGGAAGCGGGCGACGATCTAATGGTCAGCTCGCGTCCCAACGCGATGATCCTGTACAATCCCGTTTTGGACACCACCGCCAAAGGTTATGGGCTATCCAAAGTCGGTAAAACGCGGCAGACCGACATCTCACCGTGTCATCATGTCAGACCTGGGATCGTGCCAACGCTGCTGTTGCACGGCACGGCGGACACGACGGTCCCGTTTGAGAACGCGGAACGCTTCGCGCGATTGATGGAAGCTGCCGGCAACCAATGTCAGCTCGAGGCTTTTGAAGGCCAGAACCACGGTTTCTTCAACTCGCCTTTTTTCCGCCCCAAAACCAAAGACACCAGCGTTTACAAGCAAGTGATGCAAAAGACCCGTGCATTTCTGGTTTCACTGGGTTACCTGGACGACTCGTCATCATCGAATTAGGCAACCTCATAACCCGTAATGCGAGTTGTTCGCGTTGGTGATCGCTTTGCTGATCCCTGTGGAAATTCACAGGCAGACAATGAAGCAAAGCGACGGGATTTTGGGTAAGATGGTCATCGTCAGGGGATATGCAATAATCCTACGCCAAGCCAACATTATCAATCCGAAACGATGATCAAACAAATGACTAGTCGATCTCGACTCGCGAATCAGCGTACCAATAGGCGCCCGACCACTTTCGACAGACATCACTTCAGTACCCGCGTTGTATCGACGCTACTTCTCGCTCTAGCAACGCTCGGGACTTTTTCTGGATCACTCGCGACCGCAGCGGGCACCGACAAGCTGAATTTCGTCGTGTTTGTCGTCGACGATCTCGGCTACATGGACATTGGAGCGAACAACCCAAACTGTTTCTACGAGACGCCCAATGTAGATCGTTTGGCAGACTCTGGAATGCGATTTACCGATGGGTACGCTGCCAATCCGGTTTGTTCGCCAACGCGATATAGCTTGATGACGGGAAAGTACCCGACGCGAGTTCGAGCGACAAATTTCTTTTCAGGTAAACGCAGCGGGCGATTCAATCCCGCCCCGCTCAACGACAACATGCCGATTGAGGACATTACGGTTGCCGAAGCACTCAAGGAAGACGGCTACTCAACCTTCTTTGCGGGCAAATGGCACCTCGGCGAGAATGAAGACTACTATCCTCAGAATCAAGGCTTTGATGTCAATATCGGTGGGTATAGCAGGGGCGGCCCTTATTCAGGCAATAGATACTTCGCTCCGTTTAAGAACCCACAAATGGAGGTCGAAAGTCCTGAGGGGGATCACTTGCCTGATCGTCTTGCTCGCGACACCGCCAACTTCATTAACGAGAACAAGGACAAGCCGTTCCTCGCCTACTTGGCGTTCTATTCTGTGCATACGCCGCTGATGGGGCGCCCCGACTTGGTGCAAAAGTACAAAAAGAAAGCGGCTTCGATTAACGGTGTTGAATTCGCCGACGAAGAACAAGTGTTTGGCAAACAGCCTCGCAAAGTCAGGGTGTTGCAGAAGCATGCCGTCTATGCCGCCATGGTCGAGGCAATGGACCAGGCCGTTGGCAAAGTGCTCAAGCAACTCGAGGACTCGGGAGTTGCAGACAATACCGTGGTCGTATTCACATCGGACAACGGCGGTCTGTCGACTTCCGAAGGGTCGCCCACCAGTAACCTGCCGCTACGAGGTGGCAAGGGGTGGGTTTACGAAGGTGGCATCCGTGAACCGTGGATTGTTCGTTACCCAGGCGTTACCGCCGCCGGGTCGGTGTCCTCCGAACCGATTTGCTCAATTGACTTGTTTCCCACTGTTGCAGCTGCAGCGGGCGTCAAGGTGCAGCATGCAATCGACGGCATCGACATTCGTCCGGCGCTGGAGGGGAAACCGCTTGATCGCGAAGCACTTTTCTGGCACTACCCGCACTACAGCAACCAGGGTGGTATCCCCGGCGGTGCGATTCGCGAGGGCGGTTACAAACTCGTCGAACGCTACGAGGACGGCCGCGTTCATCTTTACAACGTGAAGGATGACATTGGCGAACAGCACGATCTGGCCAGCATGATGCCCGAGCGAGTCGACGAAATGCGACGTCGGCTACACGCCTGGTATCAAACGGTTGATGCACAATTCCTGCAACCCAAAGATGGCCAAATTCCCTGGAAACCATAGACAAGTTTGCCGATGGTCCGATCTTTTATTTTGACCCCACCGAGGAATCACTCTTGAACTCAAAACCGATCTATCTCGTTCTATTCGTCGCCTTGTTTGTCAGTATGTCGCAGTTGGTTCGTGCAGAGGATTACGACGTGTACCTGCTAGCCGGACAGTCGAATATGGATGGCCGCGGCAAAATGAGCGAATTGACAGCACAGCAACGTCAGCCGTTTGACAAAGCGATCATCTTCTATCGCAACTTGCCGAAATCGAGCGACGGTTGGCAACCGCTTGCTCCGGGGTTTAGCATCGCGCCCGGGTACAAAGGTGAGGTGCCCTCGTCCACATTCGGGCCCGAACTCGGATTTGCAACGGAGATGTTGAAATCCAAGCCTGAACAAAAGTTGGCGTTGATCAAAGGTTCCAAAGGGGGCTCGAGTTTGCGGCGAGATTGGAACCCAGGAGTCCAGGGTGAACCGAAAACTCAAGGGCAACGCTATCGCGACTTCGTCGAGACGATTCAGCTCGCGACGCAAGCACTGAAAGAACGAGGTGACCGCTACACGATTCGCGGGTTGTT
Source organism: uncultured Rhodopirellula sp. (assembly GCA_963974855.1). Lineage (GTDB taxonomy): Bacteria > Planctomycetota > Planctomycetia > Pirellulales > Pirellulaceae > Novipirellula. The sequence goes on from CAXBHV010000334.1 coordinate 4,946, forward strand.
GTGGCACCAAGGCGAATCCGATTCAAATTTATCCTCCGACGATTACGAGGAACGCTTGTTGCAATTCGTCAGTCGCATTCGCCAAGACACCGCTGTACCCGATCTGCGTGTCGTGGTTGGCGAAGTCTTTGATAATGGAAAACGCGACAATGTCCGCGCCGCAATCCGAGCCGTCGGTACTAGCGGTCCAGGGTTTGGGTTGGTGACCTGCGAGGGCACGTCGACGTGGGACGAAGGGACGCACTTCGATGCCGCCAGCCAGTGGTTGTTGGGGCAACGCTATGCCACCGCCATGCAAACCATTCAAACGTCCGATACGCAACCGGCAACCCTCAGCCGTTAGAAGCGAGCGGAAAATAAGTGTCCAGTTCCAAGTAGGGCCGGTTCCCACCGGCCGTCCTTTTACAGGCCGATGCAGAGGACCAATAGGAATTGGCCCTACGCTCTGACAGCCCGTCAATAAACGGCAGCTAATTCCCGCTCGATCCTTTGATTTCCCTGATGCCGCTGCATCGATCGAGAATCCGTTGCAACAAAATGGGCCGCATTGTCGCTGGAGGTTTTGACTTGACCGATTCCATCGGTCATACTGCCGATCCCACCCCACTTTCCCTGCCCCGCCACCTCTCGGCGACGTTTCAACATGAAGCTCTTGATCCACGCCCTGGTCCGTGTTTTTATCCCCGTAGGCATTCTGGCCGCCGGTGGTTATGGATTTACCGTTTTATCCGTGAATCCTGAACAGGAACAGATCGAGCGAGCTGAGAAACAGGTGCTACGCAGTCACGTGTCATCGCTGAATGCTTGCGATTTTGCAGTCAAAATTGAAACCCACGGCGTCGTCGGGCCGCATAACCGTGTCACTTTAAGTGCCGAAGTGACTGGGACGATTCGATCGACGCAGCTCGCGTTCGAAGCCGGATCATTTTTCAAGGCTGGTGATCTGTTGTTGGAGATTGACGACCGCGACTATCAAACCGCGCTGGATGTTGCTCGGGAACAGCACAAACTTGCAAAAGCAACGCTACTGCTGGCCGAATCGGCCAACGGTCGGATGCAACAGCTCACTCGTCAGGATAGTGCGTCGACATCGGAAGCGGATGCTACCTACGCATCGCTCGTGCAGGCCCAGTCGCAGGTCGAGGTAACGGCCTCGGCGATTGAGCAGGCTGAACGAAATTTACAGCGAACCAAAATCTTCGCTCCTTTTGATGGACGCGTTGTCACCAAGATGATCGGGGTTGGGCAATTGGTCAGCCCTGGCACGGTATTGGGCGAAGTGTTCGCAGTCGATTATGCGGAGGTGCGTTTGCCGATCGCCGCTCGCGAATTGCGACATCTGAAGCTGCCTGAAATGGAAGGCGACGCTCCGGTCGAAGTGGAATTGCGGGACGCGATTGAGACGTCGTCCAGTGCAGCGTGGCAAGCACAGATTGTTCGTACCGAAGGGACGCTGGATGCAGACTCGTTGGAGCTGTTTGCGATAGCGAGAATCGATGATCCGTTCTCGCTGCAGGGCGATCATGCCGTGTTGCGAATCGGCCAACCGGTCGTGGCGAGCATTCGTGGCGAGACGTTAAAAGATGTAATCGCGATTCCCCGTGGTGCCGTCCGGCGGTTGGATCAGGTGTATTTGATTGATCAAGAAAAACTGACGTTGCGTTCTCTGACGATCGAACCGCTATGGTCCGATGCCGATCATGTGATTGTACCTGGGCGGTCGATCCGCAGTGGAGAACTGCTCGCTACCACGATGCTGGTCTATGCACCCGAAGGTAGCCCGATCGAGATCATCCCCGAAGACAATGCCCCTGTCTCGCTCGCTGGCACGCCGTCTGAAATGGAAGCGACACCGTGATTCGTTGGTTTACGAACAACGGCATTGCGGCCAATT
>CAXBHV010000335.1:0-6838 GCA_963974855.1 uncultured Rhodopirellula sp.
CGTTCCATCAAATGAAGATTCCGGTTCTACCGGATGCAACGAAAGAATGCCCCAAGGCATAGAGTCAGAGAAAGCGGGCGGCCAGAGAAAGCGGGCGGCAGAATCGCTCTTGTCGACGAGCGTCCCGTTGGGAAGATCGCCCCGATCGAGGCCGCGACGAAAGATGCATGGGACGTCGATTCGATTGCGGAGGAAGCGGAACTCGCGCGAGAGTTTCAACCATCCTAGAAAACGAAAGTCTTGACGACTTCCGCTACAACCCAAATCAGTCCTTTTGACAATCGCTATGCCAAATGAACAACGGCGACGATCCTGGATCGCCGCCGCCGTGTCATTGATCAAAATCCGAAGTTCACACTACCAAATGCGAACGCGTTCTTCCGGTGGCAGGTACAACGGATCACTTGGCTTGACGTCAAACGCCTTGTACCAAGCATCCATATTGCGAACGATCCCGTTGACACGATACTCACTCGGACTGTGCGGATCGGTAATCAATCGCTTCAGCAACTCCTGTTCACGATACAAACGCCGCCATATCTGTGACCATCCAAGGAAGAACCGTTGGTCTCCGATCAACCCATCAATCACAGGTGCCGGTTGACCGTCGAGAGACAAATGGTAGGCCTCGTACGCCAAACTCAAACCACCAAGATCGCCAATATTTTCGCCGAGCGTTAAGTCACCGTTCACAAAGTTACCTTTGACGGGTTCAAACTCACTGTACTGTTTCGCAAGGACCGCAGCTCGACGCTCAAACTCTTCGCGATCGCTGGGCGTCCACCACATTCGCAAGTTTCCATTGCCATCGTACTTGCTGCCCTTGTCATCAAAACCGTGGCTCAATTCGTGCCCGATCACCGCACCGATCGCACCGTAATTGACAGCGTCATCGGCAGCCATATTAAAAAAGGGTGGTTGCAAAATTGCCGCTGGGAAAACGATCTCGTTCATCGTTGGGTTGTAGTATGCGTTGATCGTTTGCGGCGTCATGTGCCACTCATTTCGATCAATCGGTCCTCCGAGTTTCTTCAGTTCACGCTCGTGCTCGAAATTGGCAGATGCGATGATATTCGAGGCCAACGAGTCCGGCACGATGCCAAGTTTCGAATAGTCTTTCCATTCATCAGGATAGCCAATCTTGGTCGTGAACAGCCCGAGTTTTTCAATCGCTTGCTTCTTGGTTCCTTCACTCATCCAATCTCGCGACTCGATGCGTTTGGAAAAAGCCCGTTTCAAATTTTCGACCAACTCGTTCATCCGCTTTTTAGCTTCAGGCTTGAAATGCTCTTCCACATAAACTTGCCCTACAAGCTCACCCAACACGCCGCTGGTTGTGTTGACCGCTCGTTTCCACATCGGCTCTTGTTCGGTAATCCCGCTGATTGCCGTGCTATGGAAATCGAAGTGCCGCTGCTCGAGCGACTCGCTCAGATCGGACGCGTACGCATCGATCAATTGAAATTTCAAATAGGATTTCCAAGCAGCCAAATCGGTATCGGCAAACTGCTTCGCAAACGCATCGATGTAACTCGGTTGACGAACAACAAATTTGTCTTGGTCTTCAACCCCCGCCGCGTTTGCATATTCGGACCAAACAAATGCCCCCAATTTCTTGGCCAACTCTTCGGCGGTCATCGCATTGTAGGTTTTGTCAGGATCGCGATTCTCTGTCTTACTCCACTGAGCCTCGGCGATCGCTCGTTCAATTTGATAGACACTCTCAACTTCGGCATCGGTTACCGCACCGAATTGGCTCAGCATATCGCGAATGTAAACCTTCAACTGCTCGCGAAGCTCGACATAACGAGGCTCGTCTTCGAGATAGTAATCGCGATCCGGTAATGTCAATCCCGACTGAGATGCATAGACCGTGTACTGATCACTCTTCTTCGCATCCACACCGACGAAAATAGCAAACGGACCGTAAACTCCGTTCCGCAACAATTTGCCGAGCACGGCCGCCAAATCCTGTTTTGACTCCGCTGCATCCACCATCGCAGCAAAAGGTTGTATGGGTGTTATCCCAGCCTTGTTTCTGGCTTGGACGTCAATCACGCTGCGGTACAAATCACCTACCTTTTGCGCTGCGGATCCTTTGGCACTCTGCTCGGCTGCCGAAGCTTCGATCAACGTGCGAACTTGCTCGCGAGTCATGTCATTCAAGACGGTAAAGATGCCATAGTCTGACTTGTCTCCGGGGATCTGTGTCGTTTCGAGCCACTTCTGGTTCGCGTATTGGTAAAAATTCTCGCCGGGTGAAACCTCCTCACCAAACAGCGACTTGTCGATCCCCGAAACCTTCGATGGGGACGCTTCCTCGGTTTGTTGAGCATACAGCGGTGCCGATACCATCACGCTTGCTAATCCGCACAAGCACGCACCGGTGAAAAGTGAATTTCGATTGAAACCTATCAAGGGTAGTCTCCGACTAAGTTGAATTGAAGCGTTAGGATCTGGTCATCTGCGGGGGCGACCGCCAAATGCCATCAGTTTTTCTCGAGCTCTCTGCAATGATGGGTGGATTGGACACCGTTCTAAGGATACGACAAATTATCCTGGCGCAGCCTCACCACTACGAGGCGGCATTCTATCCGAAAACTGCGAATGTCTTTAACCAAGCTAACGAGAAATTCGGCAGATTTGGAGCGTCCTTTTCCTAGGACAACGGCATCTACAGGTTTTTGTGGCGGTGTGGTGGGGTATGATGAACGCGAAGGCCGATATTCCGCAATCCTCTCCACCCAGCAAGACTCATTCAGGTCACTGCCTGCGGAATCGGCAGATCTCGATTGAATGGCGATTTCATGAGCGACGTCGATTTCCAACGTCAGCGAGAACAGTTGATCCGAGAAGAACTGCCGATGCTCGGCATTCACGACGAAGCCGTCCTGGATGCAATGATGTCGGTCCCGCGTGAAGATTTTGTTAGCAAAGAGATGCGCGAGTTTGCTTATCGCAACGCCCCACTGCCGATCGGTTTCGGACAGACGATTTCACAACCTTTGATCGTCGCCTACATGATCGAGGCATTGCAATTGAAGGCTCACGAGCGGGTGCTCGAAATCGGCACAGGATCGGGGTACGCCGCCGCTGTGTTGGCGCAAATCGTGCGTGAAGTCTTAACGATTGAGCGACACCCCAAACTTGCGGAAGCATCTCGAGCCAGACTGAAACGGCTCGGTTATGACAATGTTTGCGTCATTCACTCGGACGGCACGCTCGGGCTACCCGACCAAGCTCCCTTCGATGCGATTATCGTTGCCGCTTGCGGCCCCAGCGTACCTCCCGCACTTCAGCAGCAGCTTGCTATCGGGGGACGTCTAGTCATTCCCGTCGGTGAAAAACAGGGATCTCAAAAACTGATTCGTGTCATTCGCCAAGACGAAGATGCCTTCGATTTCGAGGAACTAGGTTACGTTCATTTTGTCCCGCTCGTGGGCGAAGCGGGCTGGTGAGAAAAATTTAGTGCAACAGCCGTCATCCGATCAATCGAGTCGATCCCACAGCACGCCTTCGCCGGTACCATCGCCACGAAACTTCAGCAACCGAGCCTCTTGGTTACGATTTAAACATTTGATAGCGTCGGCGAGTCGACGTTTGGGATCGAGATCCGGCTTTAAAGACAAAGGATCGTCAATTTTCGAAGGCCAGCCATCTTCCTCGAATGCCGCCAAAATCGTTTCTTGATTGAGAGCAGGCCAACGAAACCGCTTGATCAGCTGTCGCCCCAAACGCAATTCATGACGTGAAGCGTCCCAGCACGGACCGCTCGTCTGTAGTGCCCCCATGTCGGGAATTCTCAAGTGTTGGCCATGAATTCCGGATGATCGCAACCGACCTGCCACGAGTTGTTGTCCTTCGGCGGTCAAAGCAAAACAAGAACGGTTATCAAAGACCGCTCCGGCTTTCTCACGCACCATTCGGTGTTCGTCGCCTGGTGTGCTAATGTCCTGACCGTGCATAAGCCAGTTACGACAGACCAACCAGCGAACATCATTGGTTCGAATCCCCATTTCTTGCAATTCAGCAAAGGGAATCGCGAACTCCCACGGCGAACATGCCGCATCCACCGCATACTGGGCGGCGTCGTAAAGAAGAGAGAAAGCATCCGCGAATGAATTCAACTTCTCGATAGCGAATTCATCTTCGTAATGCCAGTTATCGCTGACTGCATCCATGCCAAAACCTATGGAATGAAATCTAATCAATCATTACAAATCAAACTTACCGCCCCCCCAAGCGATGGTCAAGTCACCCGGGTGCATGAACTTGCTCTTTTCTTTTAAACAAGGCAAGCATGCTCTAGATAATCGAAATTCATCACGGTCCGTTTGCTGCCCCTGGGCTTCACCTCGCTGCACGTATTGCAATCGAGCAGTAGCCGTTTCAATAGCAGACGCTGTTAGGGATGGAATCCCGAATAACAAGGCGTTGCAATGACAAGGTGCGGGAAATGTCATCATTTACTCCTGATGCATTCGGTTGGTGTCCCGATATCACCGACCCACGAGATTTCCCATTCAAGCAAGGAATATTGAAAGCCGATTTTCATTTGCCGGCACGCGAGCAGCGTCGTTCTGCGGCACCGCTGGAGCTGCCTGCAACGCACATTTTGGACGAAGAAACGCTGCAACTTCGCCAACTGGATCATTGCCCTGACCACACTACCACGGCGGTCATGACGCTGTCGTTGGTGGATTGGATCAGTCGACGTTGGCGTGGAATCCCGCTGAATCATTCTGCAAAATTTCTTTACCAAATGACGATTCGGACGCATGGGGGCGGCGGATTAATGGGAGTTGGGTTGCGTGCAACACTGAAATCATTGGTGCGTTTTGGTGCCCCGCCAGAACCAATGTGGCCATCTCAGACACTCTCGCGTGCGTTCCCCACGGATCCGACTCTGTTTGGGTTTCGCAGTGACTATGCGAGCTTGCAATTTTATCGAATCGACGATCAATGCGATCCCGCGATCAACCGTTTGACGGCGATCAAATATTGGTTGGCCTCAGGAACGCCGTGTTTGTTTGGATTTTCTGTACCCGATTGCCTGACGATGCAGAGTTGGATCCCACACGAACCGAATCGCAGCGGCATCCTCGGAGGAACGGCAGCCATTGCGATGGGATACGACGACAATTTTCCACAACACGCCCCTCGTACCGATTCGCGTGGTGCCCTGCGGGTCCGCTGCGGCTGGGGTGATCGATGGGGCGACCATGGTTATGGATGGCTGCCCTACCGATATGTGCTTGATCGCTTGGCATGTGATTTCTGGGGAGTGCTACATCCCGATTGGACTTCCCATCCGAATCGGTCACCGGGATGCTCCTAATGGATTCCGAACCATTCGCTTCCCGCAGTGGGGACACGCTGGGAGCAGCAACCGGACAAGCATCAACAAAAGGCGACCGATTGTCTTCCGTAGCGATAGCGAAACGATCCACTAGCATCGGGGGAATGCCGCAGGCGAACGACGCTTCGATTGATTACTTACCCGGTATCGAGGAACCCCAGCCATGTCACTCTTTCGCACCCTGATCCCTATCTTGGGCATTTCTGTTTTGTTGATGACTCATGCCGACGCCCAACATTACGGTGGTCACGTGATCATTCACCCGCAGCCAAGTTGTCAAATTCATCCGATCTATCCTGCGCCACCGATCTACCATCCGATCCTACCGCCGTCTTGCTCGCACTGTGGACATTACCCTTGCACATGCCATCACCACAACCCTTGCTCCCATTGCGGCCACTATCCTTGTACATGCCATCACCACAACCCGTGTTCTCATTGTGGGCACTACCCATGCACCTGCCATCATCACGATCCATGTTCCCATTGTGGGCATTACCCATGCAACTGCGATTGCAATCATTGCTTGGATTGTGAAATCCGATTGAGTCATCACTGCGATCGACGCACCTGCAGCAAGACGCCGATTCATCTCAACATCATTGGGCACATCCCAAAAATTAACGAAGAAACCCATTGCTACGTTTCCAAGATCGATTTCCAAGCGCCGACCAAAGTCCCTTACGTTATTTCCAAAACTCACAAATGTGTTGAAATTGGTAAGCGTGCGATCACTTGTTTGCCCGGCTGCTCGTTCTCACTGTGTGTCCCCATCAATGAATGTTGTGAGAACCTGCTGACCTGCGAACTTCGCGACAAGATGATGAAGTTACAAGCTCGCAAACGTGACAACGGTACTTACGACGTTTACGTCCTCAATGAAGCTAGCGGTGCATTTTCAGCAGGTGGCATGCCGGAGCAATGGTTGGTCATGCACTGTGCCACCAAATCACAAGTTGAATCGAAATTCCCATCCGTGCAAGTCACAGCACGCGACGGCAAACCTGTATCGGAACGAGTCGTCATGACGCCGCACCGCTCTAAGCCAACCACCGCCGATACCGAGATGGAGCTGGTGATTTCAAAGGCCGCAAAAGACAAAGCTCCGGCACTCCAAAACGAAGCAGCCCCCAAGACGCAGCAAGCAATGCCGACGAAGGCTGCACCAACGATCACGTCCCGACCGGCCGCGCCGCCGGTCACCAACATTCCTCCGGTGAAGTTGACGATCACGCATCCGATGCAAGCTGGGGTTGTAGTGACGAGGTAAATGAGCTGCGGAAATGAGCGACTTGGGCGTTTGCCACGGCCCCCCGATTTAACCCGAGCAAACGCAGGATTGCTAAAAGTCCGAAGTTGACAAGAATTTCGAGATGTCCTTTTTTCTTCCGGCTTATGACTGCAGTTACCGCTCCACCGACGAAGGAGACTGCTGATTTAGTTAGCCGTTTTGGCCAACGCTGTGAAGCATTTTCTCGT
>CAXBHV010000336.1:0-6836 GCA_963974855.1 uncultured Rhodopirellula sp.
TTGGCCAACTGGAGTAATGCGTTTCTGCCGGGGGCGTACACCGGCACCTACGTGAATATTCACGAAATGCAGCCCGATCGTATTCTGGACGATCTGAAAAACGGCTGGTTGCCCAAGGCGGGCCAGCGTCAGCAGGCGGATTTGCTGACACGGCTAAACCAAATCGATCTGGAGCGTCAACAACAAGACCAGCAGCTCGAAGCGAGCATCCAGACGATGGAGATGGCGTTTCGTATGCAGTTCGCCGTTCCCGATGCCTTTGACACCAGCCAGGAATCGAAGCAAACGCTCGATATGTATGGCGACAGCGAATATGCGAAAGGCTGCTTGTTGGCTCGGCGGTTGATCGAGCGTGGCGTCCGCACGGTCCAGCTCTCTCATTCGATCGACGGATACGATATTGCTTGGGACACCGGGCACGGCAATATCGTCGACGGTCATCGAGCCCTCGCGGTGGCATGTGATCAAGGGATCGCAGCGCTGATCAAAGATTTGAAACAGCGAGGGCTGTTTGAAGAGACCTTGTTGATTTGGGGAGGCGAATTTGGCCGCGCCCCGACTTCCGAAGGCCAAAAGGGCCGCGACCATGATCACTATGGCTTCACCACTTGGATGGCAGGCGGTGGCGTGAAAGGCGGAATCAGCTACGGATCGACTGACGAATTTGGGCTAACTGCAATCGAAGATCGAGTGCACGTCCACGACTTGCATGCGACAGTCCTGCACTTGATGGGACTGGACCACGAGCGGTTGACGTACCGCTACAGCGGGCGTGACTACCGCTTGACCGACGTGCACGGAAAAGTGGTGAAGGACATTATCGCCTAGGCTTCTCTGAGTACAATGAAGACCTCAATCGAAATCAACTGTTCCCCTCTTCCGACAAAAAATTTATGTTGACTTTCCTCCGTATTCTCGTCGCCGTTCCCGTTATTGCACTGACTCTGCTGACCGATGTCCGCAGCGATGCGAAAGACGCGGCGGAACCCAAACGGCCCAACGTGCTGTTCATCCTTACCGATGATCAACGCTATGACGCACTCAGTTGTATGGGGCACCCTCATCTGAAAACGCCAAATATTGATCGCTTGGCCGACGAAGGTTTGTTGTTCAAAAACCACTTTTGCACCACCAGCCTCTGTTCGCCCAGTCGTGCTTCGATCCTGAGTGGGCTTTACGCTCACACTCATGGTGTTACGAATAACTTCACCGAATACCCGGCGGACATGACCAGCTTTCCGCTGCGTTTGCAGGACACGGGCTACCAGACCGCCTACGTCGGCAAATGGCACATGGGCGAAGGGAATGACATGCCGCGGCCCGGGTTTGACCATTTCGTGACTCATAAAGGTCAAGGCAGTTACTTTGACACCGAGTTCAATTTCAACGGCAACGACCGTCGCGTCGTCAAGGGCTACTACACCACCGTCGTGACCGACATGGCGATGGACTGGATCGGGGACCGCGACTCGGACAAACCGTGGTTGATGATGGTCGGGCACAAGGCACCGCACAGCTTCTACTTTCCCGAAGAGAAGTATCAAAAGACGTTCGACGATGTGGATGTGCAGTATCCCAAAAGTGCGTTCAATTTGAGTGATAAGCCGGCGTGGTTTCAAAAGCGACTCGATACTTGGCACGGAATCTATGGTCCGTTGTTCGATTGGCGAAAACAGTTTCCCGACAAAAGCCCTGAGGCTGTGAAGGATTTTGCTCGCATGGTCCGTGCTTATTGGGGAACGCTGTTGTCAGTCGACGACAGCGTCGGGCGTTTGTATCAGTTCCTCGAAGAGCGTGGCGAACTCGATAACACGCTGGTGATCTTTACCTCGGACAACGGGCTATTGGAGGGAGAGCATGGCATGGTCGACAAACGGACCGGACATGAACCTTCGATCCGGATTCCGCTGGTCGTCCGTTATCTGGGGCTAACCAAACAGCCTCGCGTGATTCCGCAGCTGACCGCCACGATTGACTTTGCACCTACGATTCTGGATGTCTGTCACGCCGAACCTTTAGAGAAGGTACACGGATCAAGTTGGAAACGTTTGGCGCAAGGCGACACGTCGGGATGGAGGACTAGTTTGTATTATGAATACAACTACGAAAGTCAGTTTCCGTACACACCGAATGTTCGGGCGTTGCGAACCGATCGCTGGAAATACATTCGTTACCCACATGGTGACGGATCGTCTGATCGTCACATGTCTGAACTGTACGATTTGTCGGTCGATCCCGAAGAAGACAAGAATCTGATCAATGTCGCGGAGCATGCGGGGACAGTCAGAACGTTGCGGGCCGAGCTTGATCGATTAATCGCCGCCAGCGGCGACGGCAAACCCGATACCATGCCGATTGACGAAGGCATCCAGTCGGGGTTGCCCGAAGAGTCGATTCGATAAGCAAACGTTCAGAAATAACTTTGCCGTTTCAAAATGTTTTCCGAATGACACGAACCTTCCGGTGGCGTTTAGGTCGTTCCGCTTGAGCTTTACTAGAATTGGCGTAGGTCAACTGCCAGCTTTGCAGGCAGTGGACGAGGCTACGAGTCCCAGCGACTGAGTGGCATGACGGGACTCGTAGCCTCGTCCACTACAGAGAAAACACTTCACCAGCGTGATTTGCAACAAAACTCGATCGACGAAGGCATCAAGTCCCGCTTACCCAAGGAGTCGATTCGCTAAGCGGCCCAAAATGTGCACGGGTTTTTACGATGCATACATCGTATTTCGCGGACGTTCGGGTGTTAGACGAGATGGTCGCTTCGAGAGTACGTTTTGGCACTGCAGGATGGAGCTTGCGAGCCGAGCATAAAACCCACTTTCCCGGCACTGGGACGCACTTGCAGCGTTACAGCAAGATCCTGAATGCCGTCGAAGTAAACTCGTCGTTTTATTGCTCGCATCGTCCTCAGACATGGGCGAAATGGAGCGAAAGTACGGGTGAGACGTTTCGTTTTAGCGTCAAAGCGCCCCGCCAGATCACGCATCATCGGCGATTGAAAGACGTCCACAATTTGTGGGAGTCGTTTTGGAGCGAAGTCAGTCAGCTTGGCGAAAAATTGCGAGTCATACTGTTTCAATTGCCACCGACGCTGGCCTTTGACCACCAAGTCGCAAGGCAATTCTTTTCAGACGTTCGTGAGTCCTACGACGGTCCCATTGCACTGGAACCTCGACATCCAAGCTGGTTCGCGCCGAGTCCAGACGAGTTGCTTTGTGAGTATCACATCAGTCGCGTGGCGGTCGATCCGCACCCCTGTGGGTTGTCGCCGCTTGAACCGGCGGGCGACACTCGCTTTGTCTACTTCCGGCTTCACGGGCACCCCAAGATTTACTATTCGAACTATTCCAACGAGTATCTAGAAAACCTGCGAAGCCGGATTCACGAGTGCCCGGCGGACGAGGTCTGGTGCATCTTCGACAACACGGCGGAGGGTCACGCAACCTTCAACGCGTTGCAGCTAAAGCGACTCATCTCGCAGCGATGCTGGACACTGCGATACAATCGATTCGCTGACTGATGTTGGAAGCGGCGTTTAGGACGAGGCGGATTGGCGGACGATTTCGCTTTGGGAACATCAGTGCACCATTTTCACCGAGAAAGGCAGGAGGTTTTGCAATGACGGATGATGCGTCGATTCCTCAACAACGAGACTCGTCCCCTAGTAGGTGGGCGGTCTGGATCATGCTGATTGCCTTTATCGTTGTCTGCCTGGGAGCAGCCGGTTTCGGGGCGATCGCGACGACCTCTGAAATCGATGGGTGGTACAAGACCATTGAAAAGCCGTCGTGGAATCCTCCGGCGTACGTCTTCGCTCCAGTCTGGACGACGCTGTACATGATGATGGCAGTCGCAGCGTGGTTGGTATGGAAGCCCGCTGGACTGAAGGCTGCCAAGAGTCCACTGGCTTTATTTGCGTTGCAGCTTGCACTGAACATCGCTTGGTCGTGGGTCTTCTTTCGCTTTCACCAACTAGGCTGGGCGTTCGTGGACATCGTGGTTCTGTGGTTGGCAATCGTGGCAACAACCATCGCGTTCTTTAAGCGTTCGAAGATCGCAGGCGGGTTGATGGTCCCGTATTTGGTGTGGGTCAGTTTCGCCAGTGTGCTGAACTTCGCGATCTGGCGGCTAAATTGACTGTGGCGATGGTCGCCCCAGTTTCTCGATTCAAGCGGAGTTATCGCCAAAACGAAAAATCAAGTTGTTCCGAATCACTTTACCTTGACGGTTTGGGGGTATCGTCATCATCATCGATAATTCGTCAGATCATTTCTGTAGCATCGTGTTGGGGTCGCTATGACATCGTTAACGAAACGCAAGTTGGATTTTCACACCGGCGATGAAGTCGTAGCGGAGATCGAGCGACTGCGACGCGAGGGTTACTCAAGGACCAAGAATTGGAACTTGACCCAAATCTGTGAACATCTCACTTACACGATGAAAGGGGGGATGGATGGATTTGGTTTTCGATTGCCGTGGATCTTGCGAGCGACGGCTATCAAATGGATTTTCAGGCGAATCCTGCGAACGCGAAAGATGTCCAGTGGACCCACGATCAAACGTTTGAAACCCAAGACGCAACTCGGTGCGGACGACGACGCGATCATCGATCAATGTATTAAAGTCATCGGCCAAGCCGAGAAGTACGACGGTTCGTTTGATGATTACCCCTTTCTGGACAATCTGAAGGCGGATGAGTGGCGACACGCAGCCCATCACCTTGGCTTCCTGATTCCCAATTCGAAGGAGGATGCCCACACCTAGGTTGAAAATCGCACTCGTTGATTCCGTTCGTTTAGAGACGCCGCTGGTCGCCTATTGTAGAAAGAGCGTTACTCGACTTGAGCCGGTCGCTCTCGCGCGGCACCGGGTAACGTCAGAGACCCGGTGGCAACGAATTTGGGCGAGCGGTTATGCCAGGTAGCTCTTGAGCATCCAGACGGTTTTTTCGTGCACTTGGATCCGCGCGATCATGATGTCTTCGGATTCCGAGTCGCCTGCCTCGCCTGCTTTGTCGCGTGCGACTTTTAGGTCAGCGAGCAATTTCTCGTTTGATTTGACGAGATGCGTGACCATTTCCTTGGCCGAGGCATCTTCGGCGATTTCATCAATCCCTGCCATTTTCGCCAAATTCGACAATCCGCCGGGCGCCAATGCACCCTTGGCTCGAATTCGCTCGGCGATCTCGTCGACGGCAAGAAACAGTTCGTTGTACTGCTCTTCAAACGCTGTGTGCAACGAGAAGAATGATGGCCCGCGTACGTTCCAGTGGCAAACATGGGTTTGCCCAATTAACGCATACGTGTCCGCGACGACTTGTCTCAACGCTTGGGTGACGGGATCGCTCACTTCAATAGTCCTTTGGGATTTGGTAGGAACGCAAAGCCCTATTATAGAGAAGCGGAAAGGGGCGTTGCTTGATAGCTGCGCCCATTCGGAGGTACAAATTGAAAGAAGATGTGTCTCGAAAGAATGCGATGATCGTCGGTTGCCCGCTATTAATCCGAATTCTCGGGAGCGACAGGGCGTCCTGCGGCCTTGATGTGGTTTCGCAGTTCTTCCGGCGGAACGCATCGGTCGTAAATCGCGATCTCGTCAATCTGTCCGACGAATCGCCGATAGGACGACGACGGGTAAACCTGTCCAACAAGGATTTGCACGTTCTTATTTAGCGGAGACGGATTCTCGCGTTCAGCCGACAATTGCCCGTCAATCCACAGCATTTGCCGGTTATCTTTCATCTGCGCGACGACGTGTTGCCAGACCCGAGCTTGATATTGCTGCCCCGAAAACAAACTGGTCGCACTTATCGGCTTGCCCGTCCCAAGTGCACGATGGACAAAGCGAAAGCGATTGGGCAGAGAATCTTTGAGCCTATGGGTGAAATAGTGCTGAGCGGTGGCTTCAAGCATCATCGTATGCTGGTAACGTCCATCTTCTAGCTCTTTCCTATCATGCAAACAGATCACTTCGCCGTGATGAAACAGCTGCGGTTTCACCCACATTTCAATCGTGTATTCATCCAACGGCTTTGCTGGCCAAGGGTTCCTCGATCGGAACGCCGAGGGTGCCGCCGAAAGTCCCAGTTCGGCCACGCGGTTGTCGCCATACTGACGCCAACTCGGACTGCCAATCACGACAGCGTCCATGTTGGGCGAACTACCTTGATTTCGCACGTAGTGGGGTGTCTCTCCGCTGAGTTCTTCAAATCGCCAGTAGATGCTGGGGCCTGATTTCAATACGGCGTCAGCATATTTCTGTCCCAGATTTAACGGATCAAAACTGGAGGACCTTGCGGAGGCAAAGTTAGATAGGGAAGCTTCGAACTTTACGATTTCGACATCTTCGTCGGGCTTAGACGAATAACGTACCGCGTCGCCTTCTTCTAAGACGATGTCGGCACCTACCGTTAACGATGAAGTGTTCTTGACCAATGCTCGTCCCTTGAACAGATGGACTTCATTGACGGCCCGCTGAGAGACCAACCCGACGGAACTTTGGCCATCAAGTATGACCTCGCCAATCGGAGTATCCACAGTAAAGGTTCTGCTTCCGGTACCTAGCGACTTAGCGGTTAACGTGCCATGTTGTAGCCCGATGTGTCCATCAGCACGAAAGAACACGGCGGCCGGGCCCTCGATTCGCACCATCGCCTCGCTGGGCGTGTTTTCTCCAATCCTCAATTCCGCGATTCCTTCGACAAGATTCAGGACTTCGCCCGATGCAATCGGTTCCCCGATCGTCGGGATGGAGTCACCCGAAGGACGCCAAACACACGCTGTCATCGACACGAGTTGCGGTGGCCTCGCTTCGGAAGTGAACTCTGCGGCGGG